>DTYY01000035.1 GCA_012961645.1 Methanosarcinales archaeon
CCGATGTTTTTCTTTGATATCGTGGTGTTGATCTGAAGACTGATGCCTGCCTTCAGGATCTCTGATATCCCGCGCATTGCCCCGTCAAAGGCGCCCGGCATCCCCCGAAAAGCGTCATGCGTCCCTGAGTCCGCACCGTCGATACTCACGCTGATCCTTGATATGCCCGCGCCCTTAAGCCTCTCTGCAACATCCCTGGTCACCGGCGTACCGTTTGTTGCAAGCACGACCCTAAGCCCTTTATCGACGCCGTATCTTGCTATTTCATACACATCATCGCGCATAAGCGGCTCTCCACCGCTTAAGATTAGTATCGGGCTTGCAAAGTCAGCAATCTCATCGATCAGGTGGAACGCCTCGTCTGTTGTCAACTCATCAGGATCCGGGATCTCTGTGGATGAGCCGCGGCAGTGCTCACATCTGAGATTGCAGGCTCCGGTAAGTTCCCATGCAACCAGTCGCGGTTTTATCTCGTTTATCCTTGCCATCATCACCGTCTGATCATCTCGAGCACGTCACATATCTTGTTTATCGTGTCTAAAGCGGTCTGCATCCCGATTTCATCTGACTCTACCGGCGCATGCACGATTCCCCCGAAATGGTTGTTGTCGCCGACCACGATCATCCCGTGTATGTGCATCCAGTCGTGGATCGCCTGCACAGTCTTCTCCTGCCCCCCGTTGCGCGAGCCCCCGACAGCGATCGCGCCCCCGATCTTGCCGGAGAGCGCGAACCCATGCCTCCTGGACAGGCGCGTGCGGTCGAAGAGTGCTTTCAGTTGAGCACTCATGCATCCGAAGTAGACCGGCGAAGCAACGAGGATCGCATCCGCGTCTTCGAGCGCGGGGTAGATCCGGGTCATATCGTCATCGATCGCGCACCGTTTCGCGTCTTTACACACATCACATGCCGTGCACGGGGCGATGGTACGTTCCGACAAAAAAATTCGGTCTGTCTCGAAGTCTCGACCCTCTGCTATGGCGAGTGTCATCTCGATCAGTTTCTCGCTGTTCTGATTCTTTCTCGGACTTCCTGATATTCCTGCGATCTTCATGGTAATCACCTGTGTATAACAGGCATCGGACTTAGGTAGACTTATGATTTATGAGTGAGATTACCGTGTTGTATCGGCATGCATCATACAATACTGATGTATGCGCACGTGATGTTCATGCGAGTAGTCTTGCGCCATCATGTGACTGGTACGCGGTACATAACAGGTTAATAATCCTCCGTAGCGCATGACAAAATGGCATTGTGAGCACTATTGTTAAACCATATCGTCAGACATGCAGGATGGAATGTTGCGAACCAATGCTCGATCAGCGTAAACAAAAACCACTATGCTGCGACCATCTAATCGGTAAAAATAACCCTGAGTTCACCCGCAACTCTTTGAATCGTCCATGAACAATCGTGTAGAAACGAAAAGCTTATATAACATATCTGTAATTGTGGTTAGATGTATCAATAGAAATTCGACCACACATCTCGGTATCGTGCATGTCAGTTCGTGAGGCGATTGCGGCATGCAATTTATCTTGATGGCGATGATGTGTAAGGTTACACCGGGATCGCACCGGGATGATTTCTTGAGATACAATAAACAATAGGAGGAACATAACGTGGCAGACAAGATAGACCTCTATGATGACAGAGGAAAATTGTTGAAAAGCGATGTCGACCTTCAAGCCGTAAGCCCACTCAAGAACAAGGCAATTCTGAACATGGTTAACACCGTTAAGAGAACGGTTGCCGTGAATCTCGCCGGAATTGAGAAGGCATGCAAGGGAGCCTCTTACGGTGGACAGGGACGGAACATACCGGGCCGTGAAGTTGACATCGATCCAACGGCAAAGGCAGACAAGATTGCTGCGAAGGTCAAGGAACTGATCCAGGTCGAAAAGGGCGACGACACCGATGTGACGGTTCTTGGCGGCGGGAAGTTTTTGAGGGTTCAGGCACCGACCAGGCGAATCGAGGCTGGAGCAGAATACGTGGCTGGAATGACCTGCGCTGCTGCAGCAGTTGTTGAAGCGCTGATTGATGAGTACGGTCTTGGAATGTATGACACTCCGTATGTCAAGAACGCAGTCTGGGGAACATACCCACAGACGATGGACATGAAGGGTGGAAACGTGCTCTCGGTTCTGAGTATCCCACAGAACGATGAGGGGTCTTGGATTTGCGCTCCGAAACATCATGGCAAACCACCTTGCTATGCTTTCACAGAGGAACGCGATGAACTGCGCAGCGATCTCAAGCATCCTTGAGAACTGCGGAGTCTTCGAGATGGGACAGGCAATCGGAATGTTTGAGAGATACCAACTCCTCGCAATGGCATATCAGGGACTTAACGCAAACAACATGGTATATGAGACCGTCAAGAACAACGGCAAGACAGGAACAATCGGAACTGTTGTCCAGGAGATCGTCGGACGCGCAATCGAGGACAAGGTTATTGCTGTTGACAAGACGATGCCATCCGGATACAAGGTCTACAAGGCAAACGATGTATCCCTGTGGAACGCATACTGCGCAGCAGGTACGATGGCAGCAACGATGGTGGACTGCGGTGCACTTCGTGGAGCACAGGCTGTATCCGCAACACTGCTATACTTCAACGACATAGTCGAGAAGGAAACCTCGCTTCCAGGATGCGACTGGGGTAGAGTCGAGGGTACTGCGGTAGGATTCTCCTTCTTCAGCCACTCGATCTACGGCG
>DTYY01000036.1 GCA_012961645.1 Methanosarcinales archaeon
AAGGGAATGGACAAGATGCTTGTTGACTCGTTAGGCGACATCGTAATAACCAATGACGGCGTCACCATCTTAAAAGAGATGGATATCGAGCATCCCGCAGCGAAGATGGTCGTGGAGGTTTCAAAGACACAGGATGACGAAGTGGGGGACGGCACAACGACAGCTGCGGTTCTAACAGGCGAACTTTTGAAGATGTCGGAGGAACTGCTTGACAGGGATGTGCACCCGACGATCATCGCATCCGGATTCAGGCTTGCAGCCAATAAAGCCGATGAACTACTGGAATCGATCGCAATCGACATCCCATCCGATGATGAGGGCGCCCTTCTCAATATCGCAAACACCGCGATGACCGGAAAGGGGATCGAGGAAACAAAGGAGAAACTTGCAAAACTCTGTGTCGACTCCGTTTTATCGGTTGCAGAGGAAACCGATGGTAAGAAGACTGTCGATATCGAGAATATCAAGGTTGAAAAGAAGGTTGGGGCTGCTGTTGAGAATTCCGAACTGATCAGTGGCATGATCATCGATAAGGAGCGGGTGCATCCGAATATGCCAAGGAAGATCAAGGATGCAAAGATCGCACTGCTAAGCACAGCAATCGAACTGAAGGACACCGAGGTCGATGCAGAGATCCAGATCACATCGCCTGAACAGCTCCAGTCATTCCTGGATCAGGAAGAGACGATGCTAAGGAATATGGTCACAAAGATCACCGACAGCGGTGCAAACGTTGTCTTCTGCCAGAAGGGAATTGATGACATGGCGCAGCATTTCCTTGCCAAGGCAGGAGTCTTTGCGGTTCGCAGATGCAAGAAGAGCGATATCGATAAACTGGCTAAGGCAACCGGTGCCAAGAATATTACGAATCTCGATGAGATCGATGCAAGTGATATCGGTTCTGCAGATGTGGTCGAGGAGAAGAAGATCGGCGGCGGGAACATGATCTATGTAACAGGTTGTAAGAACCCGATGTCAGTCTCGCTGATACTGCGTGGTGGAACCGAGCATGTGGTCGATGGGCTGGAGCGTGCACTTGAAGATGCTCTGCGTGTTGTGGGCGTCACCATCGAGGACGGAAAACTCGTGTCAGGCGGTGGCTCGCCAGAGGTTGAAATCTCACAGAAACTGCGTGAGTATGCAGACAGTTTAACCGGCAGAGAACAGTTGGCAGTGAGCGCATTTGCGACCGCGCTCGAGATCATCCCAAGGACGCTTGCAGAGAATGCAGGGCTCGATCCGATCGATAAACTGGTAGAGATGACAAGCCAGCACAAGGAAGGCAACATTCATGCAGGACTTAACATGTATACCGGTGAGATCGCTGATATGTGGGAAAACGGAATCGTGGAGCCACTGCGGGTCAAGACACAGGCGATCAGTTCTGCTACAGAGGCAGCTGTCATGATCCTGCGGATCGATGATGTGATCGCATCCAGAGGAGAACCAATGCCACAAGGTGGCGGCGGGATGCCACCTGACATGGGTGGAATGGGCGGCATGCCACCTGGAATGGAAGGTATGTACTAAAGCGCGAATCCTCGCGCTCTTCTTTTTTAGCTGATCACAGCTAATAAGGAGATTCACCGCGTAGCTGTCTTATCGTAACAGCTACAGGAATTTGTACCAGACGTTCATACTTTCAAGACGTCCTGCAATATTGGTGTTGTTCAGTAGCGTCCCACTGTATTGGTAGCCCATCCTTGAGAAGGTGATGTTCATGCCATAGGAGATTGCGCGGGCAATGGTATACGAGAGTTCCAACCCCTGCCGTCGCATCTCTTCTTCCATCACCGAAAGCAAAAATGTGGCAAGTCCGTTTCTGCGATACTCTGGAAGTGTCGCAAAATCAGTCATCTCGACGTAGCGATCCTCTTTGCATATTTCCGATGATGCCATCGACACGATCTTTCCCTCACATTCCACTGCAAAGTAGACCACATTGTCAGCCATGGTTTCGCGAAGATAGGCAGGGTCACGGATTGGGAATGGATACGTCTCAAATATATGACGATACGCTTCAGCCATCTCTTCGGCATCGTCCGGTCGGCAAATCCGCCATTGCATCGGTTCAGGCAGGGTGGGCGAATCTGCCAATGCGGCTTTTTCCTCTGCCGTTTTCAGGACAGACCGTATTATCTCCCGATCAGAAGAGTTCTGGCGATTTTTTTGCAGGAATTTTCCTAGAAAAAGACCCGTTTCTGCACCATCGTAAAAAGATGGTATGCGGGCTTCTACTTTATAATCATTTTTACGAAAGAGCGATCCTGCAGACTCCGGGACCTTCGCAAATATCTTTGAGTATCCATGACGCTGGGCGAGGTTTTGCAAGTCTTTTACAACATCAGGATAATCTCTGCACGATAACTTCATCAGATAAATTCTGTCATTGAACGTCCCGTGCTGGATAAGTGAATTTCCGAGCCTCTCAATTTTGTCTGGCATCAATGGTTATCCCTTCTTTTCATTCTATCTGTATCCATCGGGATCAACGATATGGTCTTATCATGATCTGCTAATAACTTCTCAATACCAACCGCTTTATGTTCATCAGCAGCTTCCAGCACCAACTGCAACTGACACTCATCACAATTTCTATCGCAGAAGGTTGGTTCATAGGAATCCGGTTCTTTGTAAGAAGTGATGACCCCCTCGTAATTTCTTAAAACAACTTTGTTAGTTGACCATGATATGAGGTAATGAGGCATAACACGAATCTTCCCGCCCCCGCCCGGCGCATCGATCACATAGGTTGGTACGGCGATGCCACTCGTGTGCCCGATCAGGGACTCGATGATCTCTATACCCTTGCCAACAGGGGTGCGGAAATGAGTTAATCCCTCTGATAGATCACACTGGAATAAGTAATAGGGTCTAACTCTGTTCTGAACCAGTTTATGCACCAGTCTCTTCATCAGTATGGGACAGTCGTTCACACCTGCCAGTAA
>DTYY01000037.1 GCA_012961645.1 Methanosarcinales archaeon
CGTGGGGCTATTTTGCAAGAGATTATGGGCTTGAGCAGATACCAATTGAGGTCGAAGGCAAGGAGCCGAGTGCTTCAGACCTTATGCGGCTGGTCGAGGCCGCGAAAGCGGATAATATCACGGTCGTGTTTGCAGCGCCTCAGTTCAACCCTGAGAGCGCCCGCGTCATCGCAGAGGAGATTGGTGGCACGGTAGTATCCATTGATCCGCTTGCAGAGGGCTATGTGGCAAACATGCGCGCAGTCTCTGAAACGCTTGGCAGGCATCTGACATAATGACTCATGACAGGAGATATGAGACCTTAGATGTAAGATGAGATATGAGATAACTGGAGATATGGCATGGCTGAAGAAGTCATCAGTTTGAGGAACGTGTCGGTGCACTATGGCGGCATGCCCGTACTTGAGGATGTCTCTCTCTCGATAAACCGGCACGACTTCATTGGCATCATAGGACCGAACGGAGGCGGGAAGAGCACTCTCTTAAAGGTCATACTCGGGCTGGTGAAGCCTGACAGAGGAGAAGTCAGGGTTTTCGGGGGAGATCCGTTGCAGAACTGGAGATATATCGGGTACGTCCCACAGTACAGTCTCTTTGACCAAAACTTTCCGATCAGTGTCCTGGACGTGGTGCTGACCGGGCGCGCGGGGCAGGCGCTCTTCAAGCGATACACTGGTCAGGACAAAAAACTGGCTCTTAGCGCCCTTGAGATGGTGGGTATGCTACCGCTCAAAGAAAGAGAGATCGGCAGACTTTCAGGAGGGCAGCAGCAACGTGTCTTTATTGCCAGAGCGCTGGCAGCAGAACCTGACGTACTCCTGCTCGATGAGCCTGCAGCCGGCATTGACTCGCTCATGCAGACCGAGTTCTATGAACTGCTCGAAAGACTGAAACAGATTATGACGATCGTGATGGTCTCGCATGACATCACGGCAGTATCGGCGCATGTGAGCAAGATCGCCTGTCTCAACCGGAGGCTATTCTATCACGACTCAAAGGAGTTGATGTCGGAGGATCTGGAAGCGGCATACCAGTGCCCGGTAGAATTGATCGCGCACGGCATCCCGCACCGGGTATTGAGAGAACACTGAAGAGATCACTGCAAAGACGGCTGGGATGATCAAGGATGATTTCGACGCTTGGGTACGGATTTATGATCGATGCGCTGGCAGCCAGCCTGCTTGCTGCCATAGCGTGCGGGATCGTTGGCGTGTATGTGGTGGTGAAGAGGATCGTCTTCATCAGCGGAGGGATATCTCACGCCTCCTTCGGCGGTATCGGGCTTGGATACTTTCTTGGAATTGAGCCCGTGCTCTGTGTGATCCCGTTCAGCATCGCTTCCGCGCTCGCCATCGGAGAGGTGAGCCGGCGGACACGGCTGTCAGAGGACTCTGCCATCGGCATCCTTTGGGTTATGGGTATGGCGCTCGGCATCATGTTGATCGCACTGACACCAGGCTACGCCCCTGATCTGCTCAGTTATCTATTCGGAAACATCCTGATGGTGTCGCGTTCCACGCTGTGGGTCATGCTCGCCCTGGATATGGTCATTGTCGCTGTGGTATACCTCCTGTATAAGGAATTCCTCGCGATAACCTTTGACGAGGATTTTGCAATGGTGATCGGAATTCCTGCCCACAAACTGTATCTCGTGCTCCTCTGCCTGATCGCGCTGACTGTGGTGATGCTGATACGGGTCGTCGGAGTCATTATGGTGATCGCTCTGCTGACAATCCCTGCGGCGTTGAGCAGACGGTTTACAGGCAATCTGAGAAAAATGATGGGTCTTTCAATCATCTTTGCAGCTTTATTCTCAATCTTAGGTCTGTATCTTTCGTATATCTTCGATTTGCCATCGGGATCGACGATCGTTCTGGTTTCAGGAGTCGTTTTTTTCGCCTCTTCATTGATACCGTCCGGACATAGCTTTAAGTACTGATAGAATACTAATTATATTACTGCGCAACACAATCGGCATCGAAATAAATAACCCATGACATCCGCACGGTTGAATCGTATACAGGAGTCTGAAACACTCGCCATAGCAAAACTTGCAGCCGAGATCGCAAGAGAAGGGAAGGACGTGATCGCGCTCAGCCTTGGCGAGCCTGATTTTACAACGCCGAGACACATCTGCAAATCGGCGATGCAGTCGCTGCGTCGTGGTGATACGCATTATACGCCGAGCGCGGGAATCCCTGAACTCGTAGAGGCGATTTTGAAGAAATTTCACGACGATAACCGCCTTGAAGTTACATCCGACCAAATCCTCGTCACAGCCGGTGCAAAGCAGGCAGTATTCATGGCTATACAGGCTGTTCTGGACGAAGGAGACGAGGCAATACTGCTCGATCCATCATGGGTCACATACAACGCATGTATCGAGTTTGCTGGTGCCCGCACGGTATGGGCTCCAACCGATCGTGATTTTATGCCCCCTGATCTCGGGGAGTACATCACAGATAAAACAAAGCTCATCATCATAAACAGCCCGAGCAACCCGACTGGCGCTGTATTCAACAGAAAACATCTCGAAGAGATCGCAGATCTCGCAATCGAGAACGATATCATGGTTCTATCCGATGAAATCTATGAAAAGATCATCTACGGCAAAAC
>DTYY01000038.1 GCA_012961645.1 Methanosarcinales archaeon
AATCTCATCGCGGGTAAAGTATGCACACCCGCGTTCTCCATCCATCAGACGAAATATTTTATCTGTAACCATTGCGATTAAAAATATAATATAATTAATAATAAATTTTTGATGAGGGCGAGCAGTTACCAGAAAAGATAGTTTTTATTATAAAGTTATGTTAATATTCTGTTATTCTGCTGAATTGAGGTTGCCGTACTGGAAGATGGAGTGCATGATTCTTGCGGGGTGGTGCTTCGCAACACGTCTGATGACTACGGTCGCACAATATTTAAATACGCCTCTTTCTATTTATATCATAATCCTCACACCGGCTAACTTATGAGCCAACCCACACACAGGTGGCGAGATATCAACGAGCAAAAAAACGCAAAAGCGCCTGACCTTTTATTTCCCCAACCCCCAACCCCTCTCATGCAAGAATCTCCAGTGCCTCCTCAACGCTGACACCATCATGCACGATTGCTGAGATCGCCCGTGTCATACGAGTCGGATCGTCAGCCTGAAATACATTTCTACCAGCCGCCGCACCAGCCGCACCTGCTTTTATCGCACCGCGGATCATCTCCAAAAATTCCTGATCGGTGTTAGTCTTTGGTCCTCCGGCGATCACCACGGGAACAGGGCAGCCCTCAACCACTGGTCTGAACGATTCAGGATCGCCGGTGTAATTGGTCTTGATGATGTCTGCCCCAAGTTCGGCACCAGCCCGGGCTGCAAGTGCGACCACGTTCGGATCGTGCTGGTTAGTGATGCCACGACCTCGCGGATACATCATCGCAACCAGAGGCATCCCCCAGTAATCACAGTCGTCAGCTACAATGCCAAGATATTCGAGCTGATCTGATTCGGTGTCAGAACCGATATTGATGTGCACGCTCACCGCGTCTGCACCGAGCCTGATCGCCTCCTCAACCGTGCATACCGGCACCTTGTTGTTCGGATCGGGTCCAAGCGACGTGGACGCACTCATGTGGACGATCAAACCGATGTCGTGCCCGTATCCACGGTGCCCGTGCTTAACCATCCCTTTCTGCACGAGAACAGCATCTGCGCCACCCTCCGCAACTTTATTTATGGCTTCTCCGATATTTACGAGCCCGTTTATCGGACCCTCTGATATTCCGTGGTCCATCGGGATGATCAGAGTCTTTCCGCTCTTTCTATCGATGATCCGTTCGATCCGTATCTTCTTTCCTATTTCAGACATGATTTCACCGTTCTGAATCGTATGTATGTTTGATATTACGACGTCCGGACATTATAAGTATTGCCTGACCCGGGTGGTGATATATATTATGACGCACAATTACATGCCTATGAGATGGCTTACACTATTTGTAATTGTATGCATATCGCTCATGGCGCCAGGCGCAGGTGCGGAAGGACTGTATCCCACCGATGCCCCTGCGCTCACCGCGAGCCTGTCACAGCAGATCCCGTATCCTGCGCACCCTGGCGAGGAGGTGACGCTCGTCGTCAAGACCACGAACAGTGGGGACGAACCCGCAAAGAAGATCATCTGGCATCTTGACATAGACGACCCGTTTGAACTGAAGGAGGCTGGCAAAGCTACGCAGACCCTCCCCGAACTCAGGGGTGGCGAGACTGCGAACACCGAGTATTATCTGACCGTTGATCCTGATGCAAGGTCTGGTGAGTACATAATCGATCTCAATATCACTTACAGCGGAGATTTTGACCGCAAGTACCTCACCACGAAGAGTAAAATGGAGATAACGGTCAGGGTGCAGGGATCTCCTGATCTCGTGCTCCTGAACGCCGACGTACCAGAAGCAGCCACCAAGTCCGAGTTTGATGCAAGATTCTCGATCAAAAATGTTGGAACCGGACCCGCGAAGGATGTGAAAGTGTCTTTTGCGAATCAGACCAGTATTCTCCCGAAGACATCGATACGTTACATCGATACGATAGCACCCGGAGAGACCGCGGTCGTAGAATCAAGTTTCTTTGTTGACACCACCACACTATCCCAGCATCCGCTGCAGATCACGATCCTGTATGATGATGAGGTGCACGAAACGCAGCCTGTTCAGTCGTATTCGGTGCTGGTTCCAGTGGTGAGCGGAAACACGCTCTTTGTCTACCTCGATTCACAGGACAAACTCACTGCGGGCACGGTCGGGGAGATCACGATAGGTGTTGCAAACCGCGGGCTTGCACGGGCAAAGCACGTCAGTCTCGTGATAGAGGATGATGATGGAGACGGAGACGGTGGCCGGGCTCGGTTCAGGCTGATCGATACGAGCACCAGATACATCGGCGACATCGAGAGCGATGACTATGACACTGTGGATTTCATGATCCTTCCGCAGCCTGACTGCCGCGGCGTAACCGTCGAGGTGAGTTATGCTGATGATTATGGCAAGGCATACAAGAGGACTGTCGATGTGCCGGTCAGTGTGTACAGTCCCGACGAAATACGCGCAATTTCGCCGAAGAGCAGGGGGTATACATGGATGATCATCGGAGCAATCGCTCTGTTAGTGATCTTTGTCTTCAGAAAACGCATTAAAAGGATTATATCCAGATGAAACTCTCGGATTACTTCCGGTTTTGCGTAAGGGGTATGGTACAGCGTAAAACCCGGAGTTACTTAACGATCATCGGCATTGTGATCGGAATTATGGCTATCGTGGGGTTGATCTCGATCGGGGTCGGGATGCAGGTCTATATGGACGAACAGATCGGGAAGATGGGTGTAAACAAGATCATAATAATGCCGGTGCCGCCGGGCGGCGCGTTCGGTCCGAGTTCAGCATCAACATACTTTACAGACCGGGACGTTCGGGCTGTCGAGAAGGTGAGGGGGGTCGATGCAAACTCTTACATGGTCTATCGGACCTCGATCATAACCTACAAGGACATCGAAGCAACGGCACCGATCGTAGGCATGGTGCCGTCGATTGCAGAGGACGCGTACTTTGATGTTCAGGGATATGAACTTGATTCAGGGAGGGATCTGGAGGATAAGGATACCCATAAGATAACGATCGGGTACTGGATTGCGCATAAAGCTTTCAAAGTCGGGGATACCTACAAAGAGGTCGAGATAGGCGATAAGATCGAGATCAAGGAGCAGGGGTTCAAGGTCGTTGGGATCATGGAGGAGATCGGGAACCGGGACGATGATATGACCATCATCATGAGCCTCGATGATGCAGAGCAGCTTTTCGATGTTAGCGGTGAATACGACTTCTTCTTCGTGAAGGTGAAGGAAGGTTCCGATCCTGAGGATGTTGCAGACCGTATCCGGGACCGACTGGATAAACTACGGGGTGAGGAGGATTTCACGGTCATGACTGCAGCACAACTTTCAGAGACGGTTGGTTCGATTCTTTCTGCAGTCTCCGCGGTCTTGATCGGAATCGGTGCAATTTCGCTGCTCGTTGGCGGAGTCGGGATCATGAATACGATGTATACATCGGTTCTGGAACGGACGCGTGAGATAGGGATATACAAGGCGCTTGGGGCAGAGAATAACACCATCTTAACACTTTTTCTCGTCGAATCTGGCCTGATCGGTGTCTTCGGAGGTTTGATTGGAATCGTGCTCGGTTTCGCGATGGCGCTCTTAGTGGAGATGATCGGAAGGGAGATGGGGGTCGGTCTCCTGCACGCGTGGATTTCATGGGAGCTTGCGGCCTTTGCGCTTATATTTTCGTTCTCAATCGGGGTTCTTGCTGGATTTCTGCCTGCCAGGTCTGCTGCGAAGATGAATCCGGTGGATGCGCTGCGGCATGAGTGAGTGGGTGCTATTGGTTGCACCGCTTTTCCAAGCGATATCAATCCATAACCAGCTTATGCCTTGCGATACTTCTGCACCAGTCGTGTGACAGCGCGTACATCGTGCCCCTGCTGCCTTGCATCCTCAAGACATGCGTTGTACAATTGATCGGTCAGGATGTTTGGCACAGACTTGCACATCTGGGCATGGAGTGCAAGATCGAAGCACCTTGCCTCGCTCTCTCCGAGTTTCAGTGTCCTGTACTCCCCAACATGTTCCATGAATGTGGGATTCTCTGAATCATCTGTTCTCAGCACGAGATCTGCAAGATGGGTTCCCGGGATCGGTTCTGCGATGCTTACGAAGACATCATCCAGGAACATGTCTTCGATGAGATCCTTTGTCAACTGATAATCTCCGGTGGTCTCTGTCGGATAGCCAACGATGAAACTCCCGGCAACCTTTACTCCGCATTCCCTCGCCAGTTCGATTGCATGGATATTTTTTTCGGTGTCAACACCCTTTCGCATATCTTTTAAGATTTTATCGCTTCCTGACTCGATCCCATAATAAACCCAGCCCATCGTGAAATCACGGATCGCATGTAGCATCTCATCATTTACATAATCGACCCTAATATCTGGAACCGAGACGTTTCTCTTCCCCATAACCTCTGCAATCGCGCACAGCAGTTCAATGAATGCGTCCACATCAACAGATCTCTTATACTGGTACAGCGAACTGGTTCCACCGCTGATCGCAATCCTCCGAACGCCGCATCTCCTGAACTCCTTTATCTCCAGAATGATATCATCGATGCTTCTGCTCCGTATCCCGCTGCCAAAGAATCTCGGAACCTGGCAGAAACCGCATGCACCGATACATCCCCGATGCGTCTCGATATAGACATTCGCACCCCTGATGTTCTGATCCCTGATATCCT
>DTYY01000039.1 GCA_012961645.1 Methanosarcinales archaeon
ATCTGTGACAGCTGCTCCCCATCTGCCCACATGATATCAGAAGCCATCCAGTACATCGCAACGTTCTCAGGAATCCTGCCGTGTTCTTCCTCGTATTTTCTGATCACACCGTCTGCAAGCCGTTCCCCGATCCTCCATGCAGCTTTCGTTGGTATCTTGAACGGATCAAGCGAGTAGAAGTTTCTTCCTGTCGGGAGAATCTCCGGTTTTCCCCTTGTTATGAGCCCTGAGGGTCCTGGCTCGATATAACCAACATCAAATCCGTGGAGCAATGCCCCGATTTCATCGGATGCATCGATCCGGGATGAGATGTCATAAATCCTGTCCCTCAACTGCGAGATTGCAGATTCGCCCGCATTCTTCAGCAGGTTCCCGAGCACGTTTCCTGCAATCTCGAGGGCGGAAGACTCTTCATCTTCCAGGAATCCGCGTATCAATTCCTTTCCAAGCGCGTCAACCTCTGACAGGACCTCAACCGGAGCGTCTGATATCTCGACATCCAGTTCCATCAGGCCAAATACCACTTTCCTGATTTCTGAATCGTACCTGAGTATCGAATTGATCAATTCTACTTTCCTGTCACCTTTCGGGATCTCACCGAATATGTGCATCCCATCCGGAATCTGGCTGTTGTATATCCGGGTTATCGCCTCATGTGCGGCATCAACGATTCCATCAAACGTTACTCCAGCTTCCACCAGTTTTTCAAGTTGTATCTCTTCTGAGAGTTTTGTACTGACAAGGAGACCCTCGATGACATGCTCTGCAGCATGTGCCCTCGCCTTATCCGTCTCCTTTGTCTTGTTATACTCTGCGATCTGGTCTTCCAGTTCCTTTAACTCGCCATAAAGACCGCTTTCGGTCATAACGGTCTGTGCATGATCGATCAGGGTGGCATAGCTCCGTCTCTTTGCGATCGTGCCCTCTGGAGGATTATCAGAGTTGTAGATGTACAGATGCGGGATGTTTCCGATAGCAATATCGGGGCAGCAACTATCAGAGAGCGCAACCGACTTTCCTGGCAGAAATTCAAGGTTTCCGTGCGTTCCGACATGCACGATCACATCAGCACCAAAATCGTCCTCGAGATACCGATACGTAGCCATGTACTGATGCGGCGGCGGAATCTCTGGGTCGTGCAGAATCTTGCATACCTCTCCATCGCACCTTGATCCGGCACACCCCCGCTTTGGCTGGATGCATACCACAGCATTTCCGTAGGTTACGCCGGTTACAGCGATCTTGCCATCGTAGACCATCGCAGCAGGAACACCGTCCATTGCCTCGCCAGGAGGACTTCCCCATACCTCACACATCCGTGTCCTGACATCGGACTTAAGCGTGCCGAACCATTGTTCATACTCCTCCTTCTCAACCATCGCAAGAACTCCGCCATTGTCCACGATCTCATCGATCGTGGTCCAGCGAAACTCTGCGATTGCCTTGCGTTCCATGATCGTCTCGATCAGGTCCTTTCCGCTTTCAGGCGGATCAACCGAATACCCGCGCTCTTTCATGCAGGAAAGTATCCTTGATACACTCTCAAGCGTATCGAGATGAGCACCAGCACCGATGGTCGCTTCCAGGCTTGCGCATGGGCTGTTGTGCAGAATAAATGCAATTTTTCGCTTCTCTTCTGGTTTTTCCTTAAGTGTGATCCATTTGCTGATCCGGTTCACAACCTTTCTCACCCGATCCTCGATTATGGTGTGCCGCTCAAACTCAGTCCCATGCTCCTCCTCAGATGTTGCAACCCCGATTATTATCGGTTCGATCACACCCTCAAACTCGGGCATCGCAACACTCCAGCCGATCTCGGTGCTGCTAAGCCCGAGGACATCTGCCTCCCACTCTTCTTCTGTTGCATGGTATGACATGAGTGGATGAAAGACAGGGACGTCGAGCCTTTGCAGCACGTCAACAGATCCTGCATCATCGTCTCCGAGGTTGAATACCGACTGGAGGTTTATGAGCGCATCGATCCTGCCCATGAAGAACTCCTCGATGACCTCCCGGTCAGGTCTGGAACCAAGCTCGGCATCACCGATCCCGTGACAGAATACCGGAATTACATTATAATCATTCTCAAGTTCGCTGATCAGTGAATTTGCGATCTCAAGGTCTCCATTTTCACGGTATCTCCGATTGAAGAGGATGCCTACGGTATTAGTATGCTTCGACTCTCCAGGTCTGTACCACTGCAGATACTCCTCGATTTTATCAAACGCGCGGTCTGCACGAGGGTGGTGCACGCCCTGCCACATCATCTCTTCTGGCGGGGCATATTCGTAATCCAGACCCAGAACTTCGTTTCCTATGTATTTGAGCATGTTTTTTACATTTGCAAGCCCGCCATAGACATAGTAGGCATTGACCGTCGCTGTGATCTTCAATGGAACGTTTGAAAGCTGCCAGAACGATGGATCGTAGCCAAAAGAGATTACCGGAACGTTATGATCCAGTTTTCCGATGATATCATCCCAGACCGCATCGTTTGTGGGGCGGAGAATTATGACATCTGCATGCTCAAACGACTCTATACATCGCCTTCGCTTCTCCTCATCCTCAAGGTCTCGCGCAGACCATGCACGAAGCTCCATTCCAAGTTCTGCAGACGCCTCTGCAAGGAGCGATATGTCGCTGCCCCATGTTATCGATGTTATCTTCATATCAGCACCACATCGAATGGATGTCCACAAGCATCTCCTGCTCGTATGAAACGATGTTCTGAACAGTCCCGGATGAGAGATCGTCAACCGAATAATACCGCCCGCAAGCCCGCTCTGCGATATCCCTGCAGTATCCAAGCTGCATCTTCACAAACGATCTGCCAGCAGATTCGGTGTCGAGAACAACCAGATGAATTCCTGCAGATCGCGCCTCTTCTGCGATATTCCACAGTTCTTCTCTGATTCCGAGATCACCATCCACCAGAGGGACGTTTGCCCGTCCGTCAGATATCAGAATCATTATCGGAATCGTCTCCTCACATCTCCTCAACTCTGCAAGGAGAAGATTGAGTCCAGAGTTGAGACCTGCGGAGAGAGGTGTCTTACCGCCTGTTGGAAGTTCGCGCAACCGATCGAATGCGAGATCAACGCTTCGTGAGAGCGGAAGCAGCACATCTGCTCCGCTGCCGCGGAACGCAACCATCCCGATCTTGTCGCGCTGCTGGTACGAATCCATGAGTAGTGAGAGAAGAGCGCCCTTCGCGCTCTCCATCCGGTTGGAGGCACCCATTGAGCCGCTTGCATCCACCACAAAGAGGGTTGCTGTGGAGACCTTCCCGACCCTGATCTTCTCCCTGATATCCTGATCCAGAACGCTTATGACGGAACCCGTATCACTGCAACGATCCTTCTGGTGCGGCGCAGCAGCACGGATGGTGGCATCAACAGCGATATCGGTTGGTCTGCCATGCGGCATGGTGTGGCGCGCGTACCTGCCGCGGTTCCACTGTGCAAGCGTCGGGATTCTTCTGCCTGATGTCTTTCGGCGGTATGTCCGATCCTGCTTCTCCTTCGGTCTCACGATGCTTGCATCAATCGGACTCCCGATCTCAAAGACCGATTCTTGCTGCTGTGACTGCTGCCTCTCGCCGCTGCCATCTGGTGGTTCTTGCGGTTCCTGTGACTCTTGCTGGCTCTGCTCATGCTCATGATTGTGTTCATGATCGTGTTTATGTTCGTTCTGCTCTTTCTGCTCCTGAGGATTCTGCTGCTCTTTCTCTTTTTCTTCCATCATGCGGTCGAGTTTTTCGGTATCAAGCTGCGGGGGCTCGAATGGTTTCCTGCGCATCCGGTGTGGGAGCGCAAGTTCCATCGCCTCCTTGACATCCTCAAGCGTGACATCGGTGCGACCATCGAGCGCTGCAATCGTCTTTGCGGTTCTTGTTATCACGATCTCTGCCCGGTGTGTCCTGACACCGAGTTCGATGCACATCTCTGCGGTCGTCTTCAGGAGATCGTCGCTGATCCGGGCGTCCGGGAGGAGCGCCTTTGCTCTCACAATCCGTTCGGCAAGTTCCCTCTGCTGATCATCGTAGCTCTTCCTGAACCCATCAGGATCGTTATCAAATCCCTCTGCAACCTTCACGATCGCAACACGTTCGTTTACATCATCTATGCTCTCGACATTCGCCTGCAACCCGAACCGGTCCAGCAGCTGCGGTCTGAGTTCACCTTCCTCCGGATTCATCGTTCCAACGAGGATGAATCTGGAAGGGTGGCTGACGCTGATCCCCTCCCGCTCGACCGTATTCACAGCCATTGCAGCCGAATCGAGGAGAACGTCCGCGACGTGATCGTCCATCAGGTTCACCTCATCGATGTACAGTATGCCGCGGTTTGCAGCGGCAAGGATGCCTGGCTCGAGGGCTCTGATCCCCTCTTTGATCGCTCTTTCGATGTTTAAGGTGCCAACGACCCGATCCTCTGTGCACCCGAGCGGTAGATCGATGACCCTGGTCTTCCTGGTCATGGTCTCGAGCTCTCCGCCATTCATTGCATTATCGTAACAGATATCGCACATCTCATCAGGATCGTGTGGATTGCAGTTGAATGGGCAGTTCTTCGCAACATCGATCTCGGGCAGTAATTCTGCAAGCGCCCGAACCGCTGTTGATTTCGCTGTTCCCTTCTCTCCTCTGATCAGGACGCCTCCGATTCTTGGGTTGATTGCGTTTAAGATCAGTGCCTTTTTCATATTCTCCTGACCCACGATTGCGGTAAAAGAGAGTATCTGTCTCCTTGTATTGTGCATCTGGTTATCTCCTTAATTCTATGAAATCAATTCCATTTGTTATTTCATGTTGTTTTTCATCGCATTATCGACTGTAAACGTAACAGGAGTGATCCCTATTTAAGATTTCGTATTATGATTATGAAAACTATTCTGCTATACCACTGAGGAGATTTTTTGATTTCTTCTGGTAACTCGCCATCCCCATAAGCGCATACATTTCGTGCTGTTGCACATCCGTCTGACCATTACATTTTTGGCGGAAAAGCCTCATGAAACCGCAGTAATGAAGATTATATTACGTAAATTAGAAGTATTCATGGTTTAAAGATTTCAGAACAATTATTTTTGTGATAAACCGTAACTCCG
>DTYY01000040.1 GCA_012961645.1 Methanosarcinales archaeon
GCCAGACACGATGAGTGACGAGAACGATAGATTTGAAAAACAAAACCGTGATGTAGAGGTGGTTACATGATTTCTTCGTGGCGAAGAGGATCAAGAATGAGCATTTATAGTGTCAAAGATACAATATAATAAAAACTACTGAATAACATCAGTCCTGCCACGAACCACCCACCATCATACTTTAATATCAGGTACCCAATTATATTATTATGCCCGAGCAGCAGGACTACCTCGAGAGATATACGAGCGTGAAAGGCGTCGTACGTGAGGCGCTGCCGTTTGAGATCGTATACACCATCGGAGGAGTCTTTGCCGGCATCATACTGGTTCGGATGACCGATCAGATCGAGATGATCCCTGGGCTTTTGGTACTCGTGCCCGCTATACTCGGAATGCGCGGCAATATCTCGTGCACGCTCGGATCACGACTTGGAAGCGCTATACATCTTGGGTTGATCGATAAGATCGAGCACAATCCAGAACTGATCAACAACGTGGCAGGCTCACTTACGCTCAGCCTGATCATGTCGACTGTGCTCGGAATCCTGGCACACCTCCTTACGATCGTTCTCGGGATGCATAGTGCGGGCATACCGGTGCTCGTTGCGATCGCGGTCTTTTCAGGGGTGCTATCAGGCGTTATCCTCTCTGCCATCGCGGTGGTCATGACTATTGGTGCATTCAGGCGCGGTCTCGATCCTGATAACATCACAACACCCGCACTTGGAACACTCGGTGATATCGTCACGATGTTTATGATTTCTCTATCTGTAAAGGTGGTGATCTGGATATGGCATATTATACCGTAACCGGAATCGTGAAGCGCGGCATCCCTGTTCTCCTCATCGCCGCAATCATCGGGACGATGGCGGGACAGATACTTCAGGCAAGGCAGGAGATGCTGGTCGATTTTTCCGTGCTTCTGATACTGATTCCCCCGCTGATCAAGATTGGCGGTGATACCGGATCCATTCTTGGAGCAAGGCTCTCTTCAGCCTTTCATCTCGGTCTCGTGGACTCGATCGGGGGCGTGGTGGTTAGAAATAGTGTTCTTGCATGCCTTCTGATCGGATACGCCGCCTGTCTGATGTTGAGCGTGGTCGTCTGGATGGCGGCTATCGCATTAAATATCGAAGTCGTGTATGGTGCGCTGCTTAAAATAACACTGGTCGCCGGATTCATCGATATTGCCATAGTCTTCGCCGCAACGATCTGTATTGCGTTTCTGGCGCACAGGTACGGGCTTGATCCAGACGACGTTGTGATACCGATCACCACATCGATCGGCGACATCGTAGGAATCATGTCGGTCTTTGTCGCGATCCGGGTGGTGGGATGAATCGGAGATGCCGTTTTTGTAACTGTGGTGATTTTAGATCCTTTAGGTCCACTCAAGCGACTCCTTAGACACCCGCGGAGGCAACAACAACTTTTGTGGTTCAATGGATTTTTAAAGCGCTGTACAGCCTTTTTTTGCATTTTTCACGATGACTTTGTATACCAATCGATCA
>DTYY01000041.1 GCA_012961645.1 Methanosarcinales archaeon
TCTCCACAAAATGTAAACGATGTGTTGAGCCTTTTCATGTATTGCTTTTTCGCAATCGTTTTCTCCTGATTTCTGTATGCGACTTTCCACAACCTCCCGCCCATGACCAACCGAGTCATTGAGGCGAGAATGGTGCCCAGAGACTTTTATCGCAAATTCCTTGAGACGTGGAAATGCCTTGCACAGTTCTCCCCAGTCCATGTACAATAATCAGAAACCACACTATAAAAAACCTCCCAAAACAAAAAATACTCCCAACCCCTACCACCACACACGCCGCCACCAACTCCCATCCCCCCTCACATCGATCGCGGACAGAACCTCGTGAGCCCCAGCAGCCTGGCAATCCCAGCAATGCTGATCCCATAAAAGACCGCCTTGCCCCCAGCCATCTCAAGTATCGATTCGATCGTCCCGTTAACGACCGTCGTTCCCGTTACAAGCGCAAGATCGCACCATTCCAGCACCTCTTCCGCATCCGCACCACCATCCAGCACCACAACACCGAATTTCTCTGTTCCGATATTCCTCGGGTCCAGATCCAGTATCCTGAGTTCATACCGCCCGGAACAATGTCCTACCATAACCGGCTGAAATCCGACCAGCGCAATCCGTGACACCCTGCGCCCCTCAAGAAATTCAACCAGGTCTGCCCCGCACTCTTCAGGACCTTTGTCCTTGCAGTGAACGCTTCCTCCGATCATCCCGAGGTGTCGCATCACTGCATTGAGGCTCGCAATGTAGATCGCCCTTCTAAAGTTGTTGTCAAGTTCCAGATTAAGAACATCCTGAAGCGTTCCTTCGAAGTTGCCATACATATCTGTGAACGCCTGACCGAAGCTGCCCGAAAACTCTGCCTGCATCAGCCGCTCATGTCCTTTCAGTATTGGGAAGTCATCGCTCTCAGGGTTTCCTATAGCCTCTTCTGGTGTCAGGGGTTTTGCCCTGATCGTCACAGTCCCTTCTGAGAGGTTATTTTCTGCCACAATCCTCTCGAATTTCTCTTTTATTTGTGCATACATCCTCATCACCTCTTGCAGTAACAATCAATCCTGCATCCTGCACAGTTCTGCATGAAATCTGCCACCTCACTGATCCTTCCATCATTCATCGCCACGATCCGGTCTCCCATCTCTTCTGCCTCATCCAGATTGTGCGTGACAAGAATCGTTGTGATCTTGAGCTTCTTCTGTATCTTCTTGACCTCTCTCCTGATGCACTGACACGCTCCAGTGTCCAGACTGCTGAATGGCTCATCAAGGAGAAGCACCTCTGGCGACACCGCAAGTGCCCGTGCCAGCGCCACCCTCTGCTTCTCCCCGCCACTCAGATTCTTTGGATAGCGATCCTGGAGATGCGTAATCTTCATCAGTCTGAGGAGCTCGTCCACTTTGTTTAAAGCGCCCTCCCTCCCTTCCCCGTTCACAACCAGCCCATATCCGACATTGGATGCAACATCAAGATGCGGAAAGAGTGCAAGATTCTGGAACAGGTAACCGACCTGTCGCTCGCATGTCGCGGTTCTATCTACCGTCACTCCATCAAAGAGCACTGTACCATCGTAATTTACAAGCCCTGCAATGGTATTTAACAGCGTTGACTTTCCTGCCCCATTCGGACCGATCACGACGAGCAGCTCCCTGTCAAATATCTTCATATTCAGGCCATTAAATACATAATTTCTAATATTCCTTAATTCAATATCTGGCATAACCTACCTCCATTCCTCTGTAAGTCTCATCTCAATATACTGAAATATCCTCTCAAAGGCGAGGCACATCACCGAAAGAACCATCAGACATACGATGATCACATCCACCCGCAGCAGACTCTCTGACCTGATCAGCAGTGCACCAATCCCTGTCGGAATCGCAACCATCTCAGCAGCGATCACAACCCTCCATGCCATGCCTGCCTCAAGCCTAAGTCCTGTAAAGATGTTTGGCACGGCAAGCGGCAGGATGACTGTCGAGAGGATCTTTTGATCGGACGCTCCAAGCGTGCTTGCCGCTTTGATGAGATCGCCATCAACACTCCTGATTCCTGTGATCGTGTTATAAAGCACTGGAAAGAAGGAACAGAGGAATATCAGTACGATTGGAAGCATTTCGTTTATTCCGATCCAGATCATCAGAAGCGGCGCCCAGCCAAGTGTTGGTATCGGATAGAGCAGACTGAATATTGGGTGAAACGACCTGTTTATGATCTCTTTGCAGCCCATAACAGTTCCCATCATGATGCCTGCCAGAGAACCCAGGAAAAATCCTGCCAGCACCCGGAAGAGACTGCTTGCAAGATTATCGATCAAGACTCCGCTGACCGTCAGGTGGTAGAACTCACTCATCACAGCAGAGAATGATGGAAAGATGTACGCAGGAACCAGATGTATCCTGGCGATACCTTCCCAGATCAGAGCGAATACGATGATCGGAACCCATCCATCCAGCCTCATACGTCCTCCATCATATCCCCGGCTCTAATTCCTTCTTCGATGTAGCCGAGTTCTGCCATGTAGTCGATCACCTCCTGAACAGACTCTGGATCGATCTCGGTGGTGTAATTCAGCCGGGAGATCGATCTTCTGATGATCTCGGGATCGCTCTTTAGTTCCTCTGCAAGAATCCTTGCAGCATCATCTGGATTGTCATTTATCCAGGCAGTTGCCCTCTCTGTCACCCGAACCAGCCCTCTTACGGTTTCAGGATCGTTCTCATAGAGTTCTCGTTTGACGACAAGGACGCTTCCCTGCAGCTCATGCCACAGTTCATGGCTTGTTACGAGCATCGTAAAGCCTTTGGCTTCAGCAGCGGTTGCATGGTGCTCTGGCAGGAATGCAGCATCGATTCTCCCTGTTTCAAGGGCTATTACCTGCTTGAGTGGCTCCATACGCTGGATCTGGACATCCTCGAGCTCATATTCGCTGATCATGCGGTTTAACAGGAGGTCCACCATACCGCCTTCTCGCACGCATCCAATGGTTGCGCCATTCAGGTCAGAGATGTTGGTGATATCAGGACCTGCAACCAGACCATAACCATGCTTGTGGGATCCGGCAACGATTGTTATCGGAACGCCTCTTGCATAAGCAAGTATGGCAGGGGAGAGGCAGATGTATGCAACCTGGATATCGCCTCTTGCAAGCGCACTCACAAGTCGCATCCCTGTGGCATAGCTCTCGTAGGTGGTGAGATTGATGCCAACGTCTTCGTACCAGTCGTTCTCCCTCGCCACATAAGCAGATGCGGCATGGTCATTGAACTCCACAGCCATGCCTATATCAGTGGTGTCGTCTTTCTGGGTGCATCCTGTGGTGAGGATGGTCATGATGAGTAGCCCCATTACGATGATACTTATCAGTGAGTGTGTTTGATCTTTCATTGGTACACCTGTTCTGTGACCGTTCTTCCATCCTGTCTGTTGAAAGGCGGCAAGTTACTGTCGATGCCATGATATATAAGATTTATGGTAAAGGGGACTTTTGATCAGACGCTCTGTTGCCATCCTAATATGAAAACGTTCTTAGAGATGGTATCTACAGGTGTTGATGCATAAACAATCTGGTTTCGGAAAGACTTATGCCCAGGACCAAGCAAGTTTCACCATACCATGAGCGATATAACATTCACTCATATCAGAGATGGCCATGCAGCAATGGTGGATATCAGCGGAAAAGACGTGATAGGACGATACGCTGTCGCAACCGGTAGAATCAAGCTCAGAAAAGGGACTATCGCTGCGATTGTTGCAGGCAGCTTCGAGAAGGGGAATGTGCTTGCAACAGCAAGGGTCGCCGCA
>DTYY01000042.1 GCA_012961645.1 Methanosarcinales archaeon
ATGAGTGGTTACGACCGTTTTTGTGCCATCTCGCTTGCTCACGTCCGCGGCGGCAAAACATCGCTGTATTGCGACACGGTAGTAAAAAATCACTCTATACAGGTTACATCATGACCGATTCCCCGGTCATCTCAGAGGGTTTCGGCAACCCAAGCATTTCAAGCATCGTTGGCGCAATATCCGCGAGTTTTCCGTCCCGGACGTCCACCACCTGGTCAGTAACCAGTATCAGCGGCACCGGGTTTGTGGTGTGTGCAGTATGCGGCGTCCCGTCCTCACCCACCATCTCTTCGGCGTTGCCGTGATCTGCTGTGATGATTGCAGATCCAGCCGACTTCTGTACCGCATCGATGACTCTTCCGACGCAGGTGTCAACCGTCTCCACAGCCTTTACAGCAGCCTCGAATATGCCGGTGTGCCCTACCATGTCACAGTTTGCATAGTTCAGGATGATCACGTCGTACGACCCGATCCGTTCAATAACAGCATCGGTAACCTCATAAGCACTCATCTCAGGCAACAGATCGTACGTCGCCACCTTCGGAGACGGTATCAGGCAGCGATCCTCACCAGGCTCTGGCGTCTCAACGCCACCGTTGAAGAAGAACGTGACATGCGCATACTTCTCGGTCTCTGCGATGCGAAGCTGACGCAAGCCCTGTTTTGACAGGACTTCTCCAAACGTGTTTCTGATCTCTTCTGGCGCATACGCGACATCCGCATCGATCAACGAATCGTACTCGGTCATGCATACGAAATAGAGATTATCAAGTTTCCTGCGCTTGAAATGCCTGAAATCACTTTCTTCGTCCGTGAATGCGCGGGTGATCTGTCGGGCGCGGTCCGGTCTGAAGTTGAAGAAGATGACAGAATCACCATCAGAGATCTGGACACGATCTCCGGCATCACTGATGACTGTGGGCAACACGAACTCGTCGGTCTCGCCTCGCTTATATGCGTTCGAAACAGCGCCAGCCGCGCTCTCTGCGGATATGCCCTCTCTGCTTACAAGTGCGCGATAAGCAAGTTCTATTCGTTCCCAGCGGTTATCGCGGTCCATTGCGTAGTATCTGCCCATAACAGTACCTATCCGGTATCCTCTGTATCCTTCAACCGCGTTCACGTACTTAAGAGCGCTCTTCGGCGGCACATCCCGTCCATCAAGAAACGCATGTACCACGGTGCGCACACCGTTTGCCGATGCCAGTTCGAGGAGTGCAAGGAGGTGTGATAAGTGGCTATGAACGCCGCCGTCCGAGACGAGCCCCATCAGGTGGAGACAGGAGCCATGCGTCTTCACGTGTTCGATCGCCTTTTTGAGAACCGGGTTTCTGAATAAGGTTTTGTCAGATATCGCCTTACTTATGCGGGTCAGGTCCTGATACACGATCCTTCCAGCACCGATGTTCAGGTGCCCGACCTCAGAGTTCCCCATCTGTCCTTCAGGAAGCCCTACCGCCTCACCTGACGCCTGCAGCGTGCAGGTCGGGTATTTCTCGCGAAGATTGTCGATATTGGGCGTCTTCGCATGAGCGATTGCGTTGCCCCTGACAGATTCGCTCAGCCCGAATCCATCAAGGATGATCAAGATCAGCATTTTGCGCTTCTTCTCCATAGTTTCGCGATGCGACATAGATTCCGAGGAGCGCGATCACAACCGCGCCTCCGATCGAGAGTATAAGCTTTTCTATCCCGTAATCCCGATAAACTCCGGTATTTGCAAGGATATATGCGCTTGTGCTCCATAGCAGGAGTCCGATAGCAGTAGCAAAGAACGGAAACGCCCAGGCTCTGCCGATGGGTCTTTCTTCGAGGCGCAGATCAATGATCTTCCCGAAACCAAGGAACAATCCGGCAGCCACATACCACCAGACCGATGTCTGTATGAAGATCATCGACAAGATGACGTATCCCGGGAAGATATCGCCTGTGATTCCTTCCCAGCAGGCGTTTGCCCCCTGGATCGTGGCAATGATCCCGATCAGTATCGCTGCAAGGTATGTGACAAAACTGATTCTACCGCGATATAGTGACTCAGTTGCATTTTCACGGTACTTATCTATGGACTGCCCGACCCCAAAGCCGTTATATAGCAGATATGTCCCGACGGTGCCAAGAATGGCTGCAACTGCAAGTTCGGGGCGGTTTATCAGGGATGAGGCTGCATAAGCGATGCAAGCAAGTCCAATCGGGATGAATATTGCACCTCTGACCTTTGGATCGGAGATAAACTCCTTTAGTAAGTAGTATGTGCTCTCTATGCTCTCGCTCTGCTTCACCCGTATCCTTTTTACAGAATTTATCTTTATCCTTGACTCGACGATCGGCAGTACCGCCTCATCCTCGGCTCCGTCTGAGACAAGGATCACACTGTCAAAGGGATGGCTGCCAAGAAGATCATCGATCTGTGAAGTGATCTTGCTGTCAGAGACCACCCCGACATCATAATCACCGGCAATGCTGACGATCTCGGCATCCACCCCAGCCTCAATCAGGCGGTCAAACTCCTCTATCCCGCCGAAGATGGTGTTGATGTCCGAATCCTCGGGATCTACTATCGCAAGGTTTGTTGCCGCCTCTATATTCGCCACTCTACCAATAACCGGACTTTTAACTCCGGCTTTCCGCCCGAGATCGTCATCCCGATCCAGACACAACACCAGTGTCTTCATAATCTTATAGAAGATCTGATCGCTGAAGTAACATTAGATCTTCTGTACTGATCTTCTCACCGTGCCTGAACAGATCGTATATCGCCTCTGCTTCCTTCCTAACCTTTATTCGCTCCACTTTCCTCTTATCCTCCCTGCCACGCTTCGAGATGCTGTTGATCATCCGATCCAGCTCTCGAATCTCTTTCTGGGTTTTGATGAATAGATGATGTTGATTGTCTGCTTCGTCCTGGATCTTTACGAACTTCTTGTGGACGCGATCAGATTTGGCTCTTATGGCTTCACCCTTCTTGAACGCGCGGATCATCTTGTCGTGGTATTCCTGAGCCATATCCGCATATTCCGTGACCCTTTCGTGGCATTCGGATGCTTTCTTACGGATATCTTCCAGTTCCTCAAGCGCCAGTTTGAGTCCGGTGTTCTTCTCGATCGCTTCCATCTTTGTCTTGTACTCACTTACCAGTGAAGTGATCTGGGTGACCAGACCTTTTTCCTTGTCAGGGGACAATACCATGGTCTGTTGCCTGAATTCAAGGCTCTCGATCTCTTTTTTCAGTTCGTCAACTGATGAACCGGTGATATTGCACTCCTTTTTAATTTTTCCGATTCTGGTATTAATCTCATTGATTTTCTTGTTGTAATAATCCCGTTCCATCTTGGAATCGCTCACTTTCTTGTTATACTCGTCGCGTTCATGCTTATAATGCTGCGCTTTATCCATCAGCATCTTTGATGTGCGATTCAATTCATTACGTTCTGAAGACCACTTGTTTGATTCATTATTCAGCTCATTGCGTTTATTTCTAAACTCTTCGAGTTCTTTTACAAGTATAGCTCTTTTATCCTGTAGCTCTTTCAACATTTGCTTGATATCCTCCTATTTTGGCTTAGTGTTCGCCCTGTATTCATCTGTGATACATCCCGAATGATCGGAATGATCGCTCTTAAGTCCTTTTGATCGACTACTGCGTCTGCATACTGCTTCAGAACTGGTTTTGCACTGAATGCTATCGAATATCCAGATTCTCTGAAGAGATGGATGTCGTTTGCACCATCGCCGATTGC
This sequence comes from Methanosarcinales archaeon, assembly GCA_012961645.1. GTDB lineage: Archaea > Halobacteriota > Methanosarcinia > Methanosarcinales > Methanogasteraceae > Methanogaster_D. The sequence continues at coordinate 3,738 of DTYY01000042.1, forward strand.
AATGCACTCCTGTGGAGCAATCCCGCATTTTTGAGAGAGTTGTTCGAGTGCATGCGCCTTTGAATCAGCCTCGGTCAGGTCGCCTACGACCTCTCCTGTGAACACACCGTCATTCGTAGCCAGATCATTGGCGATTATGTGATCGATGCCGAGCATATCTCTGATGTGACGTGCAGAGATCATGAAACCGCAGGTGACCATGGCGGTTGTAAGTCCCATCTCTCTGACCGCGTCCACCAGTTCCTTTGCACCGGGCATCAGTGGGAGGCGATCCACCACGGCGTTTGCACGCTCGATGCTAAGCCCCTTGAGCAGACTGACGCGCCTGCGGAGCGCTTCACCATAATCGAGTTCTCCATTCATAGCCTGCCTCGTAATCTCGGCTACCTGATCGCCAACACCGGCTATGGCAGCAAGCTCATCGATCGTCTCGGCATCTATGAGCGTGCTATCCATATCAAAAACGACCATCTTCATCACGTCATCTCATTCATATCAGTTACAGTCGCGTCCTGTGCTCACAAAATTATCCGTACATCTACTTAAATGTTCATTATGGTTTTTCAGGATTCATCAGGACGTATCAGATACGTCAAGATACATCGGCACCCGAATTGCTTGCATGGGTGACGATGCTACAGCCCCCAGTCGTCTCATCCAGAAACTCCCGGACAAGGCGCATCGCATTTCCTGCATCCCGCTTGTTATCGGTTATGCCATATACCACCGGTCCAAATGAGCTCATCCCGGCACCGCACGTATTCTCCTGCATAAGCTCGATTATCCGCGGGATTTCGGGTCTCTGAAGTGCGATTTCTCGTCTCTTGAACCCGGTATTCTGTATCCTGTTTATTGAATCTCCGAATGACTCGATATCTTCCTCAACTACAGATGGAAGCGTTTCCATCAGGATGATATGCGAGAGTTCCTGCACCTCATGGAGTGGTATCGGACACTCCTGCTCGAAGATGTCCACCTCTTTGTCGTCATGCGCGCCTCTTGCGTCAGGGATCGCAAGCACGATCTCCCAGTCAGGGAACGGATGCTGGAAGAGAATCGGGGCTGGAGGTGATTTCGATGCTGCAGATGGCTTGAATGCCCCCTTTTCGCTGAAGGCGTGCCCACCATCGAGGATGAAACCGCCGCTTTCAAACGCTGCGACACCGATCCCTGATGTCCCGCCGCGTCCGACCCTGATTGCAATATCTCGCACGCTCAAGCCCAGATCATACAGCCGGTTCACAGCCATGCCCGCAGCAAGCGCTCCTTGGGTTCCTGAGCCGAGTCCTACGTGCGAAGGGGCGTCGTGCTCGATATGGATCCGGATGCCGCCCCAGTCCGGAAGAAGCGTTGCAGCGCTTTTGTGCATCCGCCCGGTATGCGCCGATCCACCAGCCGCCTCGCTGGTGACCACAACCTTGCCCGGCGCGTCTGATCGCTCTGCGGTGATGCAAAAACCCGGCTCTTCGATCGTCAGTCCGATTCCGCCGTCCACGCGCCCGATCGATGCATTGAGATCGATTAAGGTGATGTGGAGACGTGATGGGGTTGTGATTTTGATCATGGGTATGTCAGGGTGAATCTATCGTGCCGGATGTGGCTTGCAGGATCACGAGGTCGCCTTTCTGCGATATTTCGCTCCATGGATGCACGACGACGTAAGCAGCGACTAAGGCAGCGGGTACCTGTCGGTGTTGTTGCCGCCGAGATCGTACGGGCAGCAAGCGAGTCATGCAGGCATCCCTGCATCTTCCTGCATACATAGTTCTCCTGCTGCAATCGAATGTACCAAGAGTTTGGACTCATGAAATCATTCCATTATTCTGTCAATCTTCCTCGAGATGTCTGGAGTATAGTAAGCCTCATCGCACTCCTCGCAGGCGTATGCAGGGATGCCGCGTATGACCAGTAACTCCGATACAACTCTCACAATGAACTCAGTTCCACCTTTGATAAGTCTACCTTTACAAAAACTGCATCTATCCGGTTCCATTTCAATCACTCCTTATTCGGTAATCTATCACATTTATCTTTTTGGGACAACAAACTTTAACGACTCTTACACGATCTTTGCACTGCGCCATCGCGACATGATATGGAGTCCCGCCCACATACCCCAAAACAAAGCCGAGAGACATTGTTCATAATCGGTATACTCTTCAATGACTTGACCCTCGCATGATCTGAAATGATAAAATTATCCTCTAAAAAGAGTTTTGTGAGATGTGTGTGATCGATGCTCATGAGTCCGGACTCCATAAATCAAGCCATATAACCCACTTTTGTCAGCACTGCGAGAGTTGCGACCAGTTACTTATGGATTGTGAGTTTGTCATAGCGTTATCTCGCCACCCTTAGCCTGCAGGATCGTGAGGGCATCGAGGGGGGTGACGCTGCCCTCGCCACTGACGTCTGCTGCTGGATCGTATTCGCCGCTTGCTGCAATCTGGAGCGCGATTACGGCGTCCGCGGGGGTGATGTCACATCGCCGTTGAGATCGCCTTTCTTGCTCATAGGCAGGCTTGGACCGCCGTCATCCACAATCACGCCGTTTGCGGTGAGATCATTATCGACGATACCACAGCAGTTCCCGTTGTGTCTGTAAACGCATGCGTCCAAAAGGTCGATTCTGTATAATTTCGTAAACATTTATGTACA
>DTYY01000043.1 GCA_012961645.1 Methanosarcinales archaeon
GTGACCTGCTGACTTTTTCACGCGTGGGCACGCGCGGCAAACCATTTAAATCGACCGATTGCGCCCTCGTCCTTGAGCAGACACTTGCCAATCTACAGATGGCAATTGAGGATCGCGGTGCAGTGATTACACATGATGCCCTGCCGACCGTGATGGCTGATGACTCGCAGCTGGTTCAGTTGTTTCAGAACCTGATAGAAAACGCGATCAAGTTCCAGAGCGAGGATCCTCCACGCATCCATATCTCAGCCGAGCAAAAAGGTGATGAATGGGTCTTCTCGGTCGCCGACAATGGCATCGGAATCGAGCCGGAATTCTTTGATCGCATCTTTGTGATATTTCAGCGCCTGCATGGCGTGGACGAGTACTCCGGCACAGGCATCGGTCTTGCGGTCTGCAAGAAGATTGTGGAACGTCATGGTGGACATATCTGGGTGGAGTCAGAGCCAGGGAAGGGATCGACGTTTTACTTCACGATACCGGCAAAGTAATCATTGAAACTGCATTGGAACGTAATCTGTCATTTTGAACAATTCCATTCTATCATACCAATTGCTGTTGATTCTGTTATGTATATATCATTTTTACAGCAAATTTCCCACAATATTAACAAAGTCGTAAGGTTTAAGTTCAGCAGGACAAAGCCATCAACCGTAAAATTCAGTAATTGGGTGAGAGGTAAGCGCGATTATGAAGAACAGGGCACTGCTATCGGTTGCGGTGGCTGCGGCTGGCATATCCCTCTCAAATGTCAATTCAACATTAAATTTTCTTAAGGAAAAATGATAGGAAAACCCATTGAGATTCTACTGGTGGAAGACAATCCAGGTGATGTGCGCCTGACACTGGAAGCTCTGAACGACGGCAAGATGAAGAACAACATGCATGTGGCAAAGGATGGTGTAGAGGCATTACAATTCCTGCAGAGAGTCGGAAAGTACGCTGATGCGCCCTGCATAGACCTGATCCTGCTTGATCTGAACCTGCCAAAGAAAGACGGTCGGGAAGTGCTCGCAGAGATCAAAGCGGATGAAGACTTAAAGCACATCCCGGTGATAGTCCTGACCACTTCAATGGCAGAACAAGACATCTTTAGAGCATACGACCTGCACGCAAATTGTTATGTCACCAAACCGATTAATCTGGACCAGTTCATCAAGGTGGTGAAGTCTATCGAGGAGTTCTGGCTCACCGTCGTGAGACTTCCGCGGAGCGATGAATATGGTAGATAAACGCATCAAAGTTCTGCTGATCGAGGACAATCCAGGGGACGTTCGCCTGATTCAGGAGATGCTCTCTGAGGCAAGCGACGCTACGTTCGATCTGGAGTGTATCGACCGATTATCGGCAGGGCTGGAACGCCTTTCAGAGGGCGGCTTCGACACGGTTCTGTTGGACCTCGGACTGCCAGACAGTGAGGGGCTTGACACGTTCGAGAGAGTGCATGATCAGGCACCGGAAGTACCAATCGTGATGCTGACCGGACTTGACGATGCAACACTTGCCATCGAAGCATTGAATGATGGCGCACAGGACTATCTGGTCAAGAGCCATGTAGATAGTAACTCGCTGGTGCGTTCCATCTGCTATGCCATCGAGCGAAGAAAAGCTGAGAAGCACATCAGACACCTAAACAGCGTTCTCAAGGCCATCTGGAACGTTGACAAGTTGATTGCGACTGAGAAGGAGAGGGACAGTCTCATTCAGAACGTCTGTGATGCTCTTGCAGAGGTGCAGGGCTACGATGCTGCGTGGCTCGGATTACTGAGCGATGGCAGAACCTTTGACATGGTCAAAGGTTCCGGTTTCAGGGAAGATATCTCCCGTTTCCGCGGTGATGTACAGGGTGGCAACCATCCGATCTGCATCAGAAACGCTCTCGATAGGAGCGACCTTCTTCTGGTCATGGACAGGTCCATGGAGTGCAGCGATTGCTCCTTTGAAAGCGCATACACCGGAAAAGAAGTTGTGGTCATTCATATCGAGCATGCGGGTAAGCTATTCGGGCTGATTGCGGTATCGCTTGCAACCGATGTCACTGCAGATGAGGAGGAGAAGGAGTTCTTGAAGGCGGTGGCTTCTGACATAGCACTTACTCTATACAACAGGAAGGTGGAGGAGATGCGAAGTGAGATGCAGAAGATGCTTCTTCAGAAGGGTATGCACCGGAAGAAAAGTTGTGGTCCTTCGTGTCAACGAGCGTACAGGCGGGCTTTTCTTCGGTACATTCGATAGTATGTGGTCGAACTCTTGAGCCGAGACGTCCATAAAAATCGAATACCAGTGGGCACAGAACCCACAATCTTCAAAGACTCGTGCAATAATCTCGAAGCAGCACTGCCCATCTGAAACTAAATTGTTACTATTCCATTGGTGTTGGCAAAATTTGTGATCGAATGTGCACAGACCGTCCATTTCTGGACACTACGTTGTCCTTAGTTGTCTATACGGACATGAAAGCCATAGTTATTCGCGCAGCACTACAGCAGAAAGGAGGAATTGATGATGATAGCAGAAATTGAACGCTTGGCCATCGATGGTTTCACCGTCGATGGTTTAGAAAACATGATACCCCACATAGGTGAGGTTGCCAAAGAGAAGGAAACTGTAGATTATGAATGGGAACCGATGGGTCCCACGCCAGAGCCTGGAATTCTATCGCTCCGGAAGTGGGATCATCGCTTGCTTAAGGACTTCCCTCCGTTATACTCACCGGTCAGCGAGACGTGCGATCTATGCACTCATGGAACGTGTGATCTCAGTGGCGGACGCAAAGGGGCGTGTGGCATTGATATCGCAGCACAGCAGGCGCGTACAGTACTTCTTGCATGTTGCATGGGAACAGCGGCACATGCCGGGCACGCAGCCCATGTACTGCATGAGCTGATCAGATGGCGCGGCAGGGACTATCCGATCGATATGGGTCCCCACGTCGAGATTGAGGCTCCAATCATCAGAACCGTCGTTGGTATCAAGCCTGAGAGGCTCGGCGACCTCGAAGATGTGCTCGACTATGCAAATCAACAGGTTGTGCACGCGCTATCTGCCACACATACAGGGCAGGAGGGATCGTATATCGATTTCGAATCAAAAGCGCTTCACGTATCGATGATCGACAACCTCGTAAAGGAGGTTGCAGATATCGCACAGATCACTGGATTCGAATGCTCACCTACAGGCCTTCGTCAGTCATTGCAGAA
>DTYY01000044.1 GCA_012961645.1 Methanosarcinales archaeon
GATAGGTCACAACCAACCGCGGCACACTCTCATCGTGCTCGCGGCTCTCAAACGTCCGCTCGTAGTATGTTCCGTCTACAGGACCTCGAAGAAAGACGCCATTGTTCGAACCGCCCTGCCAAACCCATGCGAAGCTGCTGATATCCCAGGACTTGTAGCCCGGGCTTCTGTACACCTGCGAGACAACACCGATCGGTTCTGCGGTCGGGAACGAATTCCATGTCACGCTGCTCTCCGCCCAGTTGCTGGTGACGAAATAAGCCGCCACCGGGGCAGGGTCGGCACCCGCACCATCCACGAGGAATAGCTCGAGGACTGCCGAGTCGATGATCGCGTTCGCGGGTATGGCAGAGGCGAGATCGAAGCGGAGCAGAGTGACCTCTTCACGCACCACGTCGATCGCACTGTATGAGAGCTCCAGGACTTCCTCGCTACCGAAGTTGCTGTCCGGTTGCCAGCTCTTCACAGTCGTATCGGCGACCGCGGTCAGGGTGACAGTGGTGCTCGATGGTGAATATTCCGCACCTGTCAAAGGGAGATTGGTACGGGGGTCCTTCCCATCGAGCATGGACGTCTGTTGGCGATAGAAAAGAGACCAATCTGGATAAAGGAATAACATTGGAGTGTCATCGATCATGCAACTCAGTGGATCGCCAGCAGATTGAGTTTCCGGACTCAATCCCACCGGGCAGCCGTCCGCCTCTGCACCCGCCACCGCGCAAGCGGCGGTCAGGATTACTATCATTGTCAGCAGCATTACCAGGCGTTCTTTGCTATTCATAGTGTTTCACATCCTTGTAATTCTATATTTCCGGGCTTGCAGTCTGCAGGATCAGGAGCGCGTCAAGCGCAGTGATCTCTCCGTCGCAGTCTATATCCGCGGCAGCGTCCCATCCGCCGCGGGCTGCGAGGCGAAGCGCGATTGCGGCGTCTGTGGTGGTGATCTCACCGTCGCGGTTCAGATCGCCCATGATCATGTTCTGCACAGTAACTGTTGCCGGATCTGTGGATTTGCCATCATACAGGACATAGCCGATGATGCTGTACGAAGAACTCACTTCCGCACCGGATGTGTCCCACATATTGCTGAAGCTGACCGATCCGTATGGGGTCAGATCGGTGACATTATGCCTGAACTCTTCTGTTGTATCCACTGTTGAGTTTAGCACTCGTATTACAGCGGTTCCAGTGATGTTTACCGTGCCTGTGTTCTCAAATGTCATCTCGATCTCAACCCAGTCCCCGATCTCGAAGTATTCTGGCGCCGCGGTGAGGCTTGCAATCTCACCAGATGAGATGCCAAGCCTGAACATCTCAGTCTTTCGATCCAGCAGGGTTCCATTCGTGTCTCTTAGTGCTACCTCGAATAGGTAGTTGCCAGGTTCAAAACCGGTACTGTTCCATTGGTATGAGAGAGAAAACAGCCCATTTAGACCTTTTAACGTTCGAAGCGGCAGACCGTCAAGATCTGCGTCCTCTGACTTTATCGTGGCATCGACTATCACATCCACCGGCTTTTCCGACGAACTGAGGATGTACACATCTGTAGACACCGGCTGTCCCTGTTCATAAGCGATTCTATCTGTTTCTATCGCAGTTATCTCGACTTTGGAGGTTGTGAAGTGGATATCGAATTTAAAGTTCCTGTAGAACCTGACATCGGTTGTTGCGTTGTTGTAGTAAAAAGGATATGTAATGATAACCAGCGTGGTGGTATCATTTGGGTTTTGGATCACAGTCCAATCAAAGTCTCTATCGGGCCACCACTCTGAACCTGAATCTTCTGCCGTCTGCCGGGCTTCTGGTACTTCATCTACGATTGCTACAGTTGTGTCTGGTATATTCAAACCGGTGTCAGTGGTAAGACTACCCCCCTCAGTCAGGGTAACGTCCTGGATCTGGTGGTCAGCAGGGTAATCGATGAAGACGCTGTATGATGGCACCAGAGGCTTGCCCACCACCATGACCGTGTCCCCTCCAGGGATCTCAACGCGGTCCTCCCCATCTTTTGAGGTTACCACATAATCCGGGATTGAAACCTCAACAGAGGATGCAGCCCCTTTTACAGAGGTGGTCAACGCCGAAGAAACTGTTTCTACCGCTGAATCAGGGAGCCACGCAGGTTGCAGCTTTGGATCACCATAGAGGTGGAAGATGGCACAGGTATAACGATTGTAGTTTGGGTCCCATGACCAGGTATTCACTCCAAGACGATGGCGCTTGGCATGTTTGAGGGCTGAACCAACGGTTCTGCCTGGTTCCAGATTAGCGAAGTAATTTTCAGCCAGTCGCCCGCCCCAGGGCCAGATGCCAACTTCGGTTGCTCCGATATAGGCAGAGGCGCCATTATTCAAGAATGCCTCCGCCAGTGATCTGCCAGGAGGGTATCTCCCGGTCAGACAGGAAGCAGCATAAACCAGAGGTCGGGCGCGACCGGGTCTGAATCTGCCACTGACTTCATCTCTGTCGATAACGTCCCAACCGGTACGTCCGCCATGCCCTGCAATGAGAATTACATCCTTGTTCGCATCGTTTGCAAAGAACTCAGTCTCACTTGGGCAGTGCTCCTCGATGACAGAAAATCCCTCGCCCCTGAGTGTGTCTGCGATACTATCACGGTTTGCAGCGAAGTCTATGCTGTCTGATTCACCGCTGGGACCTCGTCTGCTCCCGCTGACCGCATACGCATCAGAGTTGTCGAATTCCTTGTCGCCACGGAGGATATCGATGCTTGCTTGTATGGGGACCTGCAGACGTTGAGCCGAGTCACCGATGATTCTGCCGATGGATAGTTCCGGATAGTCAACGCTACCTGACGTGCTGGCATAGCTTCTGTCCATGTAATCGACTCTTCCCCTGTCACTCCCGGTAAGGTCCCATGTGTCAGAAAATGCAGGGATTATCTCGATTTCACCGACCAGCAGCAGGTATCCCTCACTTGCCCAGTCCTCGCACATCCTCTCTGCCCATTCACCACCTTCGTTCATCAGGTAATCAAGAGCATAGCGGTCGCCTGGTGTTTCACCATGAACCATTGACAGAACCTCCACATCACCTTCGTGGAGTCGGTCTCCGAACGTTTGACCCCTCGTTACGAGAATCTCTTCTTTGCTGCCCTCAAAGACATCAGCCACAGCGATACCATCCTCTGGTTGCAGGAAATAGCCGATGTTACTGACCTGCACCATACTGTCTGTGATCGAATCGTAGCTATAGACAAGGATTCTATCCATATCCCTGTCTGCAAGAACGATCTCTTCTCTGGCATTTCCCCATAGATCGCCTACCGTCAAGACATCTTCTGTAGCAAGTGGGTGTGAAATGCTGTATTCCAGTTGAAGATACGACTCCGACCCAACCCAATTATATATATCTATCGTATCATCGTCGGTGTGAGAAATGATGATACGCTCTCTGTCACTATCAATGAGACGTCCGACTGCCAGCTTATCTCCGGTCCTGAAACGGCACATGAACGTTTTGCTCGGAGTGCTTAATCTGTTTCGATGGAAATCAATCTCCCCTGTACAGACCGAAGGATCATCGCAAACATTCGCCACGATGATCTCTTCCTGCCAGTACTCGGTCCCGACAAGCTCGACATTCCCAACAGCGAAGCCATCACCCTCATCATATCTTGTGTCAAACTCAAAGGAGGTGAACTCATCAGACCGTGGACTGTAGTTGTACTGGTAAACCGTAACCCTGCCGGTCTCACTGTCAGCGACCACGATCTCTGCACGATCATGCGTGGTTCCTCCCACATCCTCGTCGCATGCATTGCCCACAGCGACTATGTCGCCTCCATCAAGTCTATGTTCAATCGGCAACTGGCTGCCAGTCTCGATGAGTAGCTCTTCATTAGCGTTATAGACTCTGATCAGATCATCGCTATAATCGGCTATGATGATTTCGTCATCTCCTGATCTGCCAAAGATATGACCGCCGGTAAGAGCAATCTGGTCACCGTCCTCAAAGCTGGTTTTTAAGGTGTGATAGCCATTGAAATAACCCAGCACACCGTTCTGCAACGTGGCAAGTTCTGCCATTTTATCCAGTACGGCGTTGGCATCCGCCCCATCGTATAGACCCATCAGGTTGTAGGGGTTGGTCACAATGAGATAGTCCGAACCGCTGGTAGCGTCATCCACCAGACTGGCAAAATGATCTCCATCCTCAGCAGGGACAGTAGTTCCGAATACCCCTACCTCCGAATACATTATATATTCTATAAAACA
>DTYY01000045.1 GCA_012961645.1 Methanosarcinales archaeon
CTGGACCCGCGGGTGATGCGTCGAAAGGGCTCGGCGATTCAGACCCTTTCTTGATACCACCGATCTTATTTGTGAGGGATTTGCCTGATGCAAGTCCTTTCAGCTTACCTACCACCCCATCCAGCATAATTGAGTCTATTTTATACGATTAATCAGACTTAAAAGTTGCGTTTAAGTGGAGTCTGGAGCGTGTGCATTCGTGATCTCCTGAAAGTAGCCAGTTATGCGGCCATTTGTTATCGGCGCACCCATCTCTGCAAGTTCCTGGTTCTGATCTCTTTTGTGGTCGAGAGCAGTGGCCTCCACGATCACCATATTGTTCTGAATAGTTCTCGAATTACTGTGACCTGATACCAAGTTGTTTCCTTATCAGTTCACAAAGACTCTCTTTGATCTCAGAATGTCTGGGGACGGGTGCTTTCTTTCCGTTCCCTGGATTCACATATATGTCGTGTCTTCCACCGTGGCGTTTCAGATAGCATCCGGAATCTACCAGTTCTCGTACAAAATCACGCCGTTTCACGCCTCGACTCCCAGTTCCTTGACCATAACGGCAGTCGGTGGTGGTGTCACATCATCTTCCATCATCAGCCTGTACGCTTCCCGAATGTTCTCTTCGAGTTCTTCAAGAGATTCACCCTGACTGAATACCCCAGGAACTTCCTTGAGCTTACCGACATACCATCCCTCATCCATCCAATATTCAAGCGTAAAATGTCTTAACACGGTGCCACCTCTTTACGTTGTTGTTTTGGCTAACATGCTACATATCATCTTCTCTTACCATTGGGCGCAAGGGCCCCCTGGGAACGGCAACCACATCATGGAGTTGCTTTCGTGTAACAAAACGCCATGAAGAGTTTTTCTGTTACTGAACTCAGCACGGCTCAATCGTGGACGGCGGCTTGGAAGAGATCGCGTAAGCAACCCATGTCACCCCCCCGATCTCATTCGTGATCCGGCTACTGATCTTCTCGAGCACTTCGTACGGTAGCCTGACAAAATCGGCAGTCATCGCCTCAACCGACTCCACCGCTCTGATGGTCACGATATGCCCGAGCGATCGCTCATCCCCGAGAACACCTGTCGCAAGATCGTCTCCGACCATTGCAAATGCCTGCCATACCTCATCATAACATCCTGCACTTCTCAGTTCCTCTTCGACGATCGCACTTGCGTCCCGGCAGATTCGCAGTTTATCAGGTGTCACCTCGCCGATGATCCTTGCAGCAAGACCCGGACCTGGAAACGGGTGGCGGGTAACGATGCTGTCAGGCAGCCCGAGCATCTTTGCGACCGCACGCACCTCATCCTTATAGAGGTCCTGTATCGGCTCGATCAGCCGCAGTTTCATCCCATCTGGCAGCGCTCCGACGTTGTGGTGTGACTTGATGCGGGATGCGAGATCTGATGTCGCAGCGCTCTCGATGCGATCAGGGTAGATCGTGCCCTGCGCCAGAAAATCGACATCACTGATCCGGGCTGCAACCTCATCAAAGACCCTGATGAACTCGTCGCCGATCACCTGCCGTTTCTCCTCTGGATCGCTTACTCTGCGCAATCTCTCCAAGAATCGATCTTCTGCATCGATGACCTCGAGATTCATCATGAAATTGTCCTTGAACGTGCGCACAATCTCTTCGGTCTCGTTTTTCCGCATAAGACCGTTATCAACATATATGCAGGTCAACAGATCCCCGATCGCACGGTGAATCAGAACCGCGACGGTTGCAGAATCAATCCCGCCACTCAAGCCCAGAACCACTTTTTTGGAGCCGACAGTCTCCTTAATCTTCTCAATTGCGCTTTCGATGAACGATTCCGGACTCCAGCCCGCATCGCATCCGCATATCGAGAAGAGAAAGTTTTTGAGCACATCTTCACCCCTGTAGGTGTGCACAACCTCGATATGGAACTGAATTCCGTAAATATGCCCCCTTCGAAATGCAGCGACCGGTGAGCCCACTGTGTGTGCGATGACATCGAAATCTGCCGGCAGACTCCGGATCATATCGCCATGTGACATCCAGACGATCACAGTATCCTCGATCCCGGAGAAGAGATCTGTCTTATCATCCACAGAGAGTTCGGTCTTCCCGTATTCGCGCATTCCTGCCCTGCTAACATCGCCATCCATAATATGCGCGATCAATTGTGCCCCATAACAGATTCCAAGTACTGGAATTCCGAGATTTAGTATTTCAGGGTCGCATACCGGGGCACCATCTATATATATGCTGGATGGACCTCCCGATAGAATGACCGCCGCCGGATTCATCTCTTTGATCGTTTCATGGGATGTGGTGTGCGGGACCAGTTCGGCATACACCCCGAGGTTCCTGCATCTCCGCACGATCAGGTGGCTATACTGCCCTCCAAAGTCCATAACAGCTACGAGTTGCTTCTCCATCGCAAGTATCTCGTTAGTTCTTCTCTCAATCGCTTCTCGTATGCCAAATACATCTATGGTATATCAGATGAATCCCCACATCAAATAATCGACGTGGATCAGATCCTTCTGCCCCGACGCCCGCCTTTCGAGAGTGTACCGTCGTGCGGAAGCGGTGTCACATCCTCGATTCTTCCGATGCGTATCCCGGTCCTTGCAAAAGCACGTACGGCAGCCTGTGCACTCGGTCCCGGGCTTCGCTGTTTGTTGCCGCCAGGGGCTCTGATCTTGATATGAACGCCTGTAAACCCGCGGTTCTTCAACTGCTCGACCACCTGAGCAACGATCTTCATCGAGATGTATGGGGAGCCCTCGTCCCGCGCCACCTTGGTGACCATGCCGCCAGACGATTTTGCAATGGTCTCAGCCCCGGTCAGATCGGTGACCGTGATGATCGTGTTGTTGAAGGAGGAATGGATATGCGCAACTGCCCATTTCTGTTCTGCCATCTTCTTTACGCCTCCTCGCTTACCCCGTCCAGTATACTCTCTCCGGTAGCAACCTGGGTCGGATGCTCAGGATGCAGTTCGTGTGCAAGCGGAGAACTCCTGTAATAATCGATCTGCATCGCCTCTTCCTTTGAGACGAGATAACTCGGTATCGTAGTTCTGCGACCTGCGATAGCGATGTGCCCGTGTGTGATGAACTGCCGCGCCTGCCGCATGGTATGCGCAAGCCCCTGCCTGTACACCTGTGTCTGCAAACGACGTTCAAGAATATCTTTTACCTCGAACGTCAGAATATCGGGCAGACCCGTATCAGCCGGCATGATTTCAAAGCGCTGCAACCGCGCAATGATCTTTTCTGCTTCATCCTTTATATGCCCTGTAAAGTTTCCTGCTGCGGATTCGGCAAGCAGCCTTCGTGCAGCGCGCCGATATTTCCGAAGAGTGCTTTCTGCGGTCCAGACCTCACGCTTATTCCGCAGTCCATAAGTTTTGACCAGTTCAACTTCTTTTGCAAGCCTTTCAGCCTGCCAAGGATGTTTTGGCGTGCTGTATTGTTTATGACGCTTACGTGGATGTCCCATTCACTCACCTATTCATTAATCATGCGCGTTTTCTGCTGACACCGACCGTGGCACCTGATCTTCCGGTTGACCTCGTCCGCTGCCCGTGAACCCGAAGACCCCGTTCATGCCGGATACCACAGTAACTGCGGGTCTTCTTCATAATGTTTATATCCTCATTCACCGACAGAACCAGATCCACACCTATGAGATGCCTGTCTTTGCCGGTTGTAACATCTTTTCTTCGATTCAACATCCATGAAGGTACCGCATCTCCAAATTCATCGATCGTTTTCTTGATTTTTTCGATTTCGTGGTCATCAAGTGACCCTATTATCTCCGTAGGCTCTATTCCGGCGCTGTTTGCGAGAATTTTCGCTGTCCGTATGCCGATACCCTTCAATCCGGTGAGTGCATACTGCACCGATTTGTGTCCGTCCAGATCGGTGTTTGCGATGCGGACAAGATGCCTTAACTCTGGTGTTTCTTCGGCGATTTCTTCAATAGTTTCTTCGACGTCTTCCATACTGTTCCTCCGAGCAATCAGCCGCGGATATGCAATTCGTAATTCGATCTCGGTTTTGATGTAGATAAAGTATTCGTTTGTCGGTGTTCACATACGTATGTCACACTCAATAATTTTCTTGCAGCATCAACCATTATAGTTGCCGAGGGTTAATGATAAATACACGTAACCCCCACTTAGTTATATTATTGGAGGGAAAAGATATGTTCAAAGCAGTTATAAACGCAGAAATATTGCAGGATGCGATCAAAGCAATTTCGGCGATCATCGATGAGTCGCGTTTTGAGATCTCATCTGATAAATTATTAGCGCGGGCTGTCGATCCTGCGAATGCTGCGATGGTATCACTCGAGTTATCAGGGGGCGCATTCGCATCCATGGAGGGAACAGAGTGTGAAATCGGCATCGATCTGGGTAGATTTAGCGAAGTTCTGGGTATGGCGGACAAAAACAGTGAAATCGAGCTGGAACTGGACCCAAACACTCATAAACTCAATATCACAATGGGAGGTTTTTCGTATAAGCTGTCGCTGCTTGATCCATCAACACTGCGGAAAGCCCCAACTGTTCCCGTACTCGATCTTCCGGCAGAGATTACGCTTTCAGGCACCGTATTCAGGCGCATGATCAAAGCGGCTGAGATGGTGAGCGATCACATGAGCATGGGCGTGCGTGATGGGGTATTCTTCATGGAAGCGACCGGTGACACCGATCATGTCAGCATGGACCTCCCGGGTTCTGATATGATCAGCATCGTCCCTGCAGAAGTCAGGTCGCTGTACTCACTGGATTACCTGTCCGACATCAGTAAGGGGGTTGGCAATGCAGGCGAGGTCGTCATCAATCTGGGGCGCGATCTACCAGCAAGCATCCGGTTTGAGCTTGCTAACGGCGACTGCATGGTAAAGTATGTCCTTGCACCACGGATCGAATCGGACTGATCAACGATGGCAAATAACTATACCACCACAGTGATCAGAGGAGATGACCAGCCACTGACGTTCACGAGCGATATCACGATTCACGAGTTGCAGGATATCGAACTAAGCGAGCCAGTCATGCTCGAGGGCTTGCCCGGTTTCGGACACGTCGGCAAACTGGTTGCCGAACACCTGATCGACGAGTTACATGCGACACGGATCATCGATATCTACTCAACCTATTTTCCACCGCAGGCAATCGTGCTCGATGACTGCGCTGTCAGACTCGCCCGAAACGAGATATATGCAGCTCGGTCAGAGGACGGAAAGAGTGATCTGCTGATCCTGGTTGGGGATAACCAGAGCGCAACAAACGCGGGGCATTACCACCTCTGCAACGTTTTTCTTGATATTGCAGAGCGGTTTGGTGTCTCCAGAATCTATACACTCGGAGGATATGCAACCGGTCAGCTGGAGGATACGAACACCGTGATCGGGGCTGTCAACAATCCTGACATGGTCGAGGAATTGACCGGATATGGTGTCGATTTTCAGGAGAGCGAACCATGGGGTGGCATCATCGGCGTTTCAGGGATCCTGCTTGCCATGAGCATGGAGAGAAACATCGATGCAGCCTGCCTGATGGGCATCACATCAGGATATATCGTCGATCCGATGAGTGCGCAGGCAGTGCTTCGCGTGCTCAGCCAGGCGCTTGGCATCGAGGTGGACATGCAGGCGCTCGAGGAACATGCCGCGGAGATGGAGAAGGTCGTAGCAAAACTGGAGGAGATGCAGCAGATGCAGATGTCCATGATCAAGGGCGATGAGGATCTGCATTATATCGGATGACGCTCGAAAAATTCTTCAGACCGGACTGTGTAGCAATCGTTGGCGCGTCCCGCGAGGAGGGTAAAGTCGGTAGAGTCGTGCTTAAAAACATCAGAGAGGGATTTAAGGGGGCTATCTATCCGATAAATCCGAAATCAGATGAGATCGACGGATTGAGGTGCTATCCTGATATCACCAGCGCACCGCCTGTCGATCTCGCGGTCATCGTCGTGCCGGCAAAGGTCGTGCCCGGAGTGCTCCGGGAATGCGGTAGGAAAGGGGTTAAGAACACGGTGGTCATCTCAGCCGGTTTCAAGGAAGCAGGAGCCGCAGAACTGGAGATGGAATGTGTTGATATCGTCAGAGAATACGGCATGAGGATGCTTGGACCAAACAGCCTCGGTTTCATAAGTACCCATTCAGGTCTAAATGCATCTTTTGCTGCTGGCATGGCGATTCCCGGGGATATCGGTCTTGCATCGCAGAGCGGGGCGCTCTGCACCGCAATTCTTGACTGGGCAGAGATCAAGCGGTTCGGATTCTCGATCTTTGTCAGTCTTGGTAACAAGGCTGACATCACTGAGAACGATATCATCCAGGCGATGGCAGAGGATGACGAAACAAGCGTGATACTGCTGTATCTGGAAGGAATAAAGAATGGAAGGGAGTTTATGGACATCGCCGGCAATGTCACGGCAGATAAGAAACCGATCATCGTGATAAAGGCGGGTAGTACTGGTTCGGGTGCAAGAGCGGTGTCATCACACACAGGAACTCTTGCAGGCTCTGATGTCGCGTACAACGCTGCGTTCCGCCAGAGCGGCGTGATCAGAGCCGCATCGATCGAAGCAATGTTTGATTACGGGCTTGCTTTCGCGTATCAGCAGCTACCACCCGGCGACAGGATTGCGATCATCACCAATGCAGGCGGACCCGGCGTGCTCGCGGCTGATGCGTGCGAAACGCTTGGCATGACGATTGCAACATTTGAGCCTGAGACGATAGAGACGCTCAGATCATCTCTTCCCGTGGCAGCAAGCATCTATAACCCGGTGGACGTGCTCGGAGATGCCGTGCCCGAACTGTACAGATATGCCATCGAAGCGGTCATCAGTGACGACAATGTCAGCGGTGTCATCGTTCTTGCATCGCCGCAGGCTATGACTGACATGGAGCATATCGCAGAGATCGTCGTCGATGCAAACCAGAAATCGTCAAAGCCGATTCTCGTATCATTGATGGGCGGGGAGCAGGCACTCAAGGGCGAGAAGATCCTTTCTGCAGGAAGGGTCCCGAACTATCCGTTCCCTGAGCGGGCTGCACAGACGATGCGTGCAATGATCGATTATGCAGAGATCACTGCACGAACGTACACAGATCCACCGGATTTTGATGTCGACCGAAAGGCAGTGCAGGAGATTCTTGATAATGAAAGAAGAAAGGGGAATAAAAGACCTGGGATCGAATGTCTGCCCATACTGAAACGATACGGGATACCTGTGGCAGAATCGATCGTGGCTTCCACCAGAAAGCAGGCAGTTAAGGCTGCCAGTCGCATCGGATACCCTGTGGTCATGAAGGTGGTATCAGCAGACATATCACACAAAACCGATGTCGGTGGGGTGCGAACAGACATCAGGGATGCGGATGAGGCAGGCATCGTCTATGACAGCATGATGCACCGGATCCACCGCTATATGCCCGGAGCCAGGATCGAGGGCGTGCTGGTTCAGAAGATGCTTGAGGGTGGCAGAGAGGTCATAATCGGCATGAACCGGGACCCCCAGTTCGGTCCGATGATCATGTTCGGACTGGGCGGGATATCTGTGGAGGTGATGAGGGACGTGGCATTCAGGATCGCTCCTATCACCGAAAAGGATGCCGATGAGATGATAAAAGAGATCAGGGCATATCCGATGCTTCTTGGCATCCGGGGAGAGAAACCGTCGGATATAGATTCGATAAAGGAAATTTTGCTCCGTTTCTCAAAATTGTGCAGCGATTTCCCTGAAATCGTGGAGATTGACATCAATCCAATGCTCGTTTTTGAAGATGGGTGCGTCGCAGTTGACATAAGGCTTACACTGGAGGAATGAATATGAAATCCATATTAATCGGGTCATGCGAGGGATATTCAGGAAAAAGTGCTATCTGCATGGGTATCAGTCTCATACTCAGAAAAAAAGGTCTGAAGATCGGCTATATGAAGCCGTTCGGGAACCAGTTCCATGAGATCGATGGCGTGCTGGTGGACGTGGATGCAAAGAACATCAGGGCTGCCATCGGGCTGGACGATCCTACTGAGACCATGACCCCTGTGATGCTCACGCACGATTTTTATCACCGTGCGCTTACAAAAGGCGTGGATATCGGCAGCGAGATCAAGGAGGCTTATGAGAAGCTGTCGAGAGGAAAGGACGTGATGATCATCGAGGGCAACGAGGACCTTGCCGGCGGAATCATGTACGATATGTCTGATATCGACATAGCAAAGCTTCTGGACACGAGGATTCTTCTTGTCAGCAGATACCATGACATGCAGGAGGTCGATAACATCTTAAACGACCTCAGGATGATCGGGGATCCTGACCTGCTCGTCGGAGTCATACTGAACGATGTGTTAAATCCAGACGAAGCAGCCGATCTCGCAGTTCCGTTCCTTGAAAGACATGGAATAAAGGTATTTGGGATAATACCGAGAGATCCGATGTTAAAATCCGTCTCTGTCGGAGAGATCGCAGATTCTCTCGGAAGCGAGATCCTGATCCGGGATGACAGGCGCGATACCCTCGTGGAACATTTCTTTGTCGGCGCAATGGAGGCAAACACGGCTCTCAGATATTTCAGGCGCGTGAAAAACTTTGCGCTGATCACGGGCGGTGACCGTTCCGATATTCAAATGGCTGCGCTTGAGGCAGGCGCAAAATGTATCATACTGACAGGCAACCTGTACCCGAGTTCCACGATCCTTGGGACGGCAAAGGAACGTGGTGTGCCTGTAATGGTCGTCTCATCAGATACCATGACCACGGTGGAAGAGATGGAGATCATCATGGGAAAAGCCCGGATTATTGGCGAGGAGAAGCTGCGCAGGGTCGAGGAACTGCTGGATGAGCACGTGGACATGAAGGCGCTTGGAAGCGAGATCGGGGTGAAGGTGTGACGAGAAGGTTGCGGGTACTTACGTAATCGAGGTTTGTGGTGATCATCACTCATACAGACTGCACGAAAGTCAGCTCTGGTGCCCCGATTCCATCCCGAACACATTCTCCCGATAGTATCTCGAATATACCGCAGCCAGCGGATTGTGCGCAAGCACACGATCCTTCACCGCAAGCGTCGTCACAGGCGCATCCGAATGCTCTGTAAAGAGGATGTCGTGCCCGATGCAGAGCCCGAGTATGATGTTCAGTTCGGTCCCCACCGCATTCAGGACCCATGCCTGCCCGAGCGGGTTACACATCGTCTCATGCACCCCTACACCCCGAATCTTCACGAGTCCGAGGTCACCCTTGTCAGTCCCGCCTACCTTGCAGCAGACCGAATGCACCTCAAAACCATCTTCACGTGCCAGAATCCTGTGCACGATCTTCGCCTCTTCCGAGAGCCCGATGCAGAATGCAATCCCGATTTTTTTGAATTTCATCATTTTGCAGAAGAGAATCAGCTCTTCGAGGCGTGTGAGTTCCATGTACCTTGATTCCACCTCTGCTGCAGTCCGCATAATTTCCAGTGCCGGTTCGTAGTCGATCTCTGTCGCTATGTCGGTGCAGTTCTTGCCCTGGCGGCAGTCCTGGTTATCGCAGAGAGCACATTTCATGTTATCATTTTCGAGAGCGGATGATGTTATTTGTTCGTATGAGTCATACCCGGGTGGTGTCTCTTCTTTTCTGATGCATCCATAATCAATCAATTCCTGGCAAAGCCCTGCTCT
Organism: Methanosarcinales archaeon; assembly: GCA_012961645.1. Classification (GTDB taxonomy): domain Archaea; phylum Halobacteriota; class Methanosarcinia; order Methanosarcinales; family Methanogasteraceae; genus Methanogaster_D. Next base: position 9,670 of record DTYY01000045.1, read on the forward strand.
GGTTCTGTTGAGTATGAGTGGATGATCAGATAACATCTTGGGAAAGGTTTCAGAATCTGGGCGCTATGTTGCATGGCATTCGATGGCAAGTGGTGGTATAACCTCAAAGCGTCTGGGAGACCCAAGACCAGTCACTTAAATGAGCGATTATATAGTCATATAAAAATAATGAGACAAAAACATTGCTGATAAACATGGTGTTGAGTGAGTCACTGCCCCCTATTCCCCTCCAACCCGGCACATCATCCCACAACCCTCGCACGCAACGCACCCGGTGCAAAATATCCGCATCAACCAATAGAATTCCTGACACCTCTTTTATCGCGCCAACTTTCTTACGCTGAAGTGCATTCCGCCTTGCCGGGCAGGCGGTAAGACACAGCATCCGAGGGCACGCCTTATGCTTGACTTTCAAAGATAAACGAAACATCCCCCCCATTTCCCGAAATTTTTCGATAGCATGCACCCGCGTCAATCATTTCAGCAGTCAACCCCCCCCACTAATTAATAATAAATTATACATCTATTCATATCGAAAAATGACCGAAATATTTATGTATAATAATCTCCTAATAAACAAAACATGGTCTTCCTGGAAAAGAAGAGAAGAAGGGACACATCTACTGGTACGCAACAGAAAGAAAAATGGTAATGGAGTTGTAAAGCAAAAATGGCAGGAATATCTCGGAAATGCCGAAAAGATCCTTGAAATGAAGAAGAAATCAGAAGGGATGTCGCACATCAGGCTGAAATCGTTCCAGTATGAAAAGACTGCCGCTCTCCTCGCCGTATCTAACGAACTGAACTTATTTTCATATAAGTCTGAAACGACTTGTGGGGGCACTGGAGGGGGGATGCGTGATTGCGCCTGCTGAGAATAGGGTGAAGAGGAGGCTGGCTCGAGCTGGTGGTCGAGGAGATGGATTCGACACAAGCCAGGTTATTCTCCCATCTGAATCTCAGGAAATTTATTGCTGAATAGCGAAATCGATAGCAGAGGGATTAATGTTTTGGTGGGGACTATGTGAATAGGGGCTCAAGCTATCGATTTTTCGCATATGTTTGAAACTTCAGCCGAACAAGTATTCGGGTGCACGAGGTTGTCTCTGAACTCGTTGGTGGAATGGCAGGGGGTAGATGTTTCGTACACTTCATGGTGATCGTGTTATTGCGTCCATGATCGGATTGAACATCACAGAATTTCCCTTATTCCCCCGCCCAGCCGCCGCATATCCCGAACGAACCCCGGGTACGAGACCGCAACAGACTCCGCTGTATCAATCTCTGTATCACCAGCCACCATCCCTGCAACAGCAAGCGCCATCACAATTCTGTGATCATCCCAGCCGTGGAGCGACGCCCCCTGGATCTCACCGCCCCTGATCACGAGTTCGTCCTCCTTCTCGACGATGGAAACACCCATCTTTGCAAGCTCGACAGCCATCGCATGGAGCCGGTCGGTCTCCTTGTACCTGACATGCGATGCGTTTGTAATCCGCATCTCGCCTGATGCGCATGCTCCGAGCACCGCAAGCGTCGGCACGAGGTCAGGCGTTCTGCCGACATCGACCGTAATACCGTGCAGATCGCTTTTACTGACAGTTACCTTGCCTGCTTCTCGATTCCAGACGATGTCAGCCCCCATCTCCTCAAGAATCCGGATGATCGCTGAATCGCCCTGCGCAGACTGATACAGATTCTGAATCGTGACACGATCGCCAGAGAGAGCACCTGCTGCAAGTAGATACGACGACGATGAGAAATCCCCTGGCACCGTGTATCTTCTGAGATCGAAAGCCTGATTTCCCTCGATTACGAACCTCAAACCGTCCGGATCATCTCTTTCATCGATCGCGATCCCTGCCTCGTGGAGCACTTCGAGTGTGACATCGACGTAGGGTCTCGACTTGAGTTCGCCCTCTATCAGGATCGTGGAATTCTCTTCTGCGAGCGGACATGCGATCAGGAGTGCAGATATGAACTGCGAACTGATTGATCCGCTGATTTTTGTATTTCCACCAACGAGTGGTCCCCGGACCACAATCGGAGCGGTTCCGTCACCTTTTGTTGAGAATGCGTCCGCACCAAGATCGCGAAGCGCACCAAGGAGCGGGTCATTCGGACGCGTTCTTATGGACGCATCACCAGTGAGCACGCTTGTGCCCGGCGCAAGCGATGTTATCGCTGTAAAGAACCTCAGCGTCGTTCCCGAGTTCAAGACATTGATCACGTCATCGGGCACCACCGGACGCAACACACCTCTTATGGTCAAATGATCTCCGGACTCTGACACCCTCACATCAGCGCCGATGCTCCTTGATGCAGATATCGTTGCCTTCACGTCCTCTGAAAGAAGCAGGTGTGAGATCTCGGATTTGTTTGACAGGGATGCTACCACGATCGCCCGGTGGCTATAACTCTTGGAAGGTGGTGCGGGAATCTTACCCGTGATCATCGACTGATCGATGCTGAGATGAGTGTTCATGACATCTGTTCAACCGCAAATATTTATAAACGTTCCATACGATATATTGCATAGGGGTTAATCGTTGTGGATATGATCAGCATAGTACAGGGTCTTGGCGTCGGTATCTGCGTCCTTGACACAGATCTGCGGATACGGTATGTCAATGATTGGTATGCGCATGTATTCGGCGATGATATCGGTAAGTATTACTATGTTCGGTGTGGGTATGAACAAAGCATACATGACAGGATCTCTGTGTCGTTTGAAGAGAAGAAACCCATAACCATCGTCCAGACCATGTGCGGTAGGGATGGCAGAAAGTTTGACGCAACGCTTTCGATCATGCCGCTTGTTGATTCCTCCGACAAAACGTTTGCAGCCATCGAAATCGTGCAGGATATCGTCTCTTGCACGGATATGACCAACCGGATCAGGAACATACTAACCGAAGAGCAGATCGGTGCACCCTTTGGTATATACGTGCAGGATGATGAGGGGCGGCTTGTAATCATTGATCGGGCGCCTATCGAGTCGATATCTGATCTTCCTCATGAGACTGAGTTGATCGGACCGCCGTCCGTGCTCTTCGGTCGGTTTGAAGAGCACAGAGAGAGTATTGTCGGTATCTCCGAGTTGAGCAAGGTGACAGAAGATCTGGCGCAGTCGAATACCGAGCTTACCGACCTTATCCGGGGGAGGGATGATGTCCTGAACACTGTGGCGCACGAACTGCGCAATCCGATCACCGCCATCCATGCATACGCTGAGATGCTGCATAGCGAACGGTTCGGCAGAATAACTGAGAAGCAGAAGAACGCTCTTGCCAAGATCATCAAGAACAGCGATAACATCGCCTACCTGATCAATGATATACTCGATGTCAGTAAGATTCGGTCAGGAAAGTTCACTCTGAATCTCGAAGAAGTTGATATAACCGAGATAATCGATGAGATCGTGGGTAACATGAGATCGCTTGCAGATGAGAAGAAGATCCACCTGGAAGTCGATCTATGTGACGTGCCTTCGACTAACGTCGATCGTAACCAGATTTCAAGGTCTGTCATCAATCTGATCGACAATGCGATCAAATTCACGCCTGAAAGCGGGCGTATTCTGGTCACGGCAAGAGACACAGGAGATGTCATCGAGATCGCGGTATCTGACAGCGGCATAGGGATCGCTGCTGACAAACTGACACGTGTGTTTGAGGAGTTTGAGCAGGCAGGGTATCAGAGAGGTACAGGTCTCGGTCTTGCGATCGTGAAGAAGATCGCCGAGTTACATCATGGATTGCTCGAAATACAGAGCGAAGAGGGGAAGGGGAGTACTTTTACCATCGTATTACCAAAAGGTGATTTATTTGAGAATTAAAACAGGAACCAAGGGATTTGATGATGTAATTAATGGGGGACTTATCCCTAACCGGATTTACGTGCTGAGCGGACCTCCTGGCAGTGGAAAAACCACTTTCGGCGTCCAATTTCTTGCGTATGGAGCAAGCACCGGCGCACCCGGGCTGTATGTATCACTCACGCGTGGTGCAGAGACAACCTTTGAAAACATGTCAGGCTATCACATAAATATACCGATGCTGACCAGACGTAACGAATTGTTCTTCAAAGACGTGAAATCGATGCCGGATTATGGAGATTCTGACACGAGCATCAGTCCGTCCACAATCTATGCAAAGATCACCGACCTTGTAAACAGGTATTCGATCAAACGTCTGGTGATCGATTCGATGTCCACGATGCGCTTCAGCATCAAGGATCATACATCAAAGGATATGGAGATCGGGCGGTTCATACAAAATTTAAGCCTGCTTGACTGCACAACAATCCTGATTTCAGAGATGGTCGATCCGAGCACCTACTCTACAGAGCAGTACGCCTGCGACGGACTTATTTTTCTTCACAATTTCATGCGTGGCAGGTCGATGACCCGCGCCATACAGATCATCAAGATGTGCGGAACCGCCCATGACTGCGAGATGCGAAAACTCGATTTCACAGAGAATGGATTGCGTGTTTCAGATAAGATCGTGTAGATGACATGTCAGAAACGAACGAACGTGTAAGAAAACTGATCAAGCGAATATATGCGCTTGGATACAACGTCGGATACCATCACCATTCAGAGATCGGCTGGGTCTCTGACACGTACAATACTCTGGCAGGTCAGGCAGATGACGCCGAACTGAGGGATCTACTGCGAGAGTATTACAAAAAAGGAAAAGAAGATGGGAGAGAGCGTAGAAAACGCGATATACAGGGGCGTAACAGAGATAAGATCGGAAAGTACGCTACAGATCAGAATGAAGCTGTAATAAGGGATTATGAACACACCGCAAAGAATATCGAACCTGACCAAACCTCCGAACGATCCGAGTATGAGATCGCACTTCAATTCTCAGCCGCTGATATGTTATTACAGCAGCCGCTTTTACTCTCCATGCCAAGTAACATCACGCGGACGGCACTGATCAATCCACCGGTAAATCTTGAGGGCTTAAGGATGATTCTAACCGATCTTTGAGCTGCTAATCGAGCAGCAAAAGTCCAAACGTCTTGATCGTCTCATCAAACGTTGTGAGCACCTCGAGCTCGAATCCAGCCGCACGCACTGTGGCATAGACATCGATGCCGCTTGCCTCCATCGAGGGTCTCATCTGATCCGGGTGCCTGCACATCTGTTTGACGGTGTTAAAATCGATATCGCCTTCTTCTGGTAGGCAGGTCTCGCAGAGAGAGCACGGATATGCTCCAAAACCGAATGCCTTGTAGTACCCCGAGAGGAATGCGTGCCGCTCGAGTTTGAAGATCACATCATGGACCATCAGAATGAGATCCCAGAGGTAATGATGGATATGCCTCGGATCAATCGACGCCTCCTTCGGAAGTCCGACAAACTCAACGAGCACGGCATCTTCGTAATCTTTGAGCACTTCTCTGGTCTCCTCGGGCGCTGGCGAGTAGGGAGGGCACGAAAGATGCTTGCCGTAAGCCCTGCACCCGTATCTGCACTTGAGACGCACCCATGCTGCCGTCTTTACGATCCCGGCTGATATCAGTCGCAGATCGTTTGCGCCGCCATCCAGCGCAATCTCTCGCAGTTCTGGCACAAGCGTGTTTAGTTCTTTCATCCGGGTAACCTCCTTAACTGTTGCAAGAAACCTCTGACGCACTCATTTTTAAGAGTTCTGATGGACCCCGAAGATATAAAGGATGCATACCAATCTCATGTTATGAAACGCATGCTCTGGTGGCTGATCGCCGGCACGAAAGGTGGTGTGAACCGTGCCAGGATAATTAAGATACTGCATGAACGCCCATACAACGCCAATCAGTTA
>DTYY01000046.1 GCA_012961645.1 Methanosarcinales archaeon
ACCCTCGTGCCGGGCGTGATCGCCGTGTCCCGCACCTGGGTTGGCTATACAGTCATGGATAGGCGTACCAGTAACTCCTGCAAGGACCTATGCGGTGCGGTTTTGTGCCCCTTTCTTATGCTCCGATGATCACCCGGTTCACATCAGCCCTCGAAGAAGGGACAGATGATCTCTGGAACATCATGGTATATATCGATTGCTGCGAAAGGATGACGTGATGCCAGCATACATAGCAGATTCCTCAGTCTTCATCCTTGGAATGCCACTGCCGTCGTCACCTCGAAATCGAACCGTCACCACGCCCGATGTTATTGCAGAACTTAAGGACATGCGGTCGAAGATGGCGCTTGAGGCGGCGGTGGACCAGGGTATGCAGATTGAGACGCCGCTGCCCCATCTCGTTTCCGAGATCTGCGATCATGCGAGAGTCACAGGCGACCTTGACCGACTGTCAGAGACCGACATCGGTCTCCTGGCAAAAGCCCTCGAATACGACGGCATCCTCTGCACCGATGATTATGCGATCCAGAACGTAGCCGGGAGTCTCGGAATCAAAACAGAACCGATTGCGCAGGAGCAGATCAGAGAGATATTCGAATGGGGTATGCGGTGCACGGGCTGCGGCAGGCGGTTTGAGAGCGGCGATCAGACATGCCCGGTCTGCGGAAGTCGCCTTTTGGGGTATAGAAAAAATAAAAAGAGGCTTTGAGATGACAGCAATCATTGGCATTGATATCGGAGGCGCAAATACAAAGGTTGCTTCAGCCGATGGAAAGATCACTGAGATACATTATATTCCATTGTGGAAGAATACTACGCTTCCTCGCCTGCTATCCGATATCGCAGAGCGGACAAACCCAGGGATGGTTGGAGTCGTGATGACAGGCGAACTTGCAGACTGTTTCGAGAGCAAGATCCAAGGGATTAGATTCATCTGCGACGTGTTAAACGGCGCATTCTCAGAGATCGGGAGCGAGATCTTCTATCTAAACAACCGTTGTGAATTCGTGGGTGGTTGTGATGCGAGCCTTGCCGCGGCAAACTGGGCAGCGTCGGCAGGTCTTATTGCACAGGACTATGACTGCGTCTTCGTGGACGTCGGCAGCACGACAACAGACATTATTCCGATCGCAGGAGGCGTAGCACGTGCCGGCAGGACAGACTTTGAGAGGCTTGGGCGCGATGAACTCATCTACTCAGGCGTTCTCCGGACAAATGTCGCAACGCTTCTGGATCGGATCGTTCTGGACGGCGTACGTTGCCGGATATCGTCAGAACTGTTTGCTATAACGGGAGATGTGTATCGCGTGCTTGGATTGATCGAGGAATCGGATTACACCTGCGAAACTCCGGATCATGCCGGAAAAACGATTGAGGAATCGATCCGCAGGCTCGCACGGGTCGTTTGTGCAGATACTGACGAAATCGGCGAATATGCGGTGTACGAGATTGCAGAGCAGGTGCGAGAGGTGCAGGTTCTGGAGCTTGGGAGAGCGATCGATACAGTTTTGAAGCTATACGGGCTGGATCATGTCATCGGCACCGGGATCGGCGAGTTTCTGATCGAGGGTGCGGTGAATGAGATTGGCAGTGTTCCGTGCTCCTTTGTCTCTGACATGTACGGAACGGATGTATCAAAGGTTTTTCCAGCGTATGCTGCTGCAAAACTGGTTGAACTCCGGTCTGCTTAGCATAATTAGCAGAAGATGAGAAGAGGCAGTAACGTGGGTTAAGAACAGGCTGACACGATCTCCCGCATAAATCTGTTTTTGATCTCCACGGGCTCGCAATCGATGATTGGCACATCAGCATTCCCCGGTTCCACGGTTATGATCAGCACGCCAGTGCCATGCACGCCAGATCGTATTCCCTCCACCGTCGATGCTGTTTTGACCTTGTGCAACCCCGCACCCGAAGCGATCGCTGCCAGATCGGTCGCCTTCGCTGTGGCAGTCGGCTGGCATCCGGTCGATCCATAACACCGGTTATCAAGAACGACGAGCAGATAATTATCATGCGCATGGTTTGCGATCGTGGCAAACGATCCAAGATTCATCAGAAGAGAGCCATCACCATCGAGAACCACGACCTTTCTCGGCTGCGAAAGCGAGATACCAAGCCCGATCGATGATGCAAGCCCCATCGAGCCGAGCATGTAGAAATGCGTCTTCCTATCTTTCAGCGCATAGAGTTCCCTGCTCGGAAATCCAAGGTTGCAGACCACGAGTTCGTCTGTCAGTTCTTCTGTGATCGTCTCGATTGCCTGTATGCGTCTCATTGTTAACCGTATCAGTGATCTTGCAGATATATCAATCCATCCATACCGACCCTGTGGTGACCCCACGCCACAGAAGAGATTAAACAGGTGCCCCGGGCACAGAAGTCAGATAACCTTTAATAATCCACAGGCACAAAGGTGATGCGTCCCGATGTGGTAGCGGATATCCTTAGGGCTTGCGGAGCCTTAGACCCGGGTTCGAGTCCCGGCCGGGACGCTAACACTAAAATAGGAGAAACAAATCATGAAATGGC
>DTYY01000047.1 GCA_012961645.1 Methanosarcinales archaeon
AAATTATCAGTATTGATTTTACACCCTGCCACTTGCATGCTCGATCACATGCCCGATCTCTGATGCAATTATCTCAACACCAAGTTTCACCGCGTTCGATGACCCGGGCATGCAGAAGACCGCCCGCCCACAAACGACACCTGCGATCGCTCTCGTCAGCATCGCGGCGTATCCGATCTCGTCCATGCTCTTCGTACGGAATATCTCGCCGAATCCAGGCATTTCCTTGCCGATAAGGGGTCTGATCGCCTCGATCGTAACATCCCCGGGTGTAAGCCCTGTCCCTCCTGTTGTGATGATGGCATCGGCGTTGGAGTCCATCGCTTTTGCAAACCAGTGCTGAATCATGTCGAGATCATCGGGAAGTAGCGTGTATCGCACGGTATGCCCACCCTTCTGGAGTGCATCGATGATGATCGCTCCAGATGTGTCATCCGTATCCTCAGGATAGCGTGCGTTTCCGTGCTTCTGGTATCGCGAGGAACTGATCGTTGCAACCTCGATTGTGTAACCATGCCGTGCGTGTTTTCTGTGCTCATCAGATGTGCTCATGGGATGCACTATCTGCAACCAACCGATATATTCTTTGGCAGAATGGTTGGTGGATGGATTACTCAACTACAACACAACGCACCGTTGTGAACACCGGCCCCCGGATATCGATCTTTCTGTTGCCTGACGTGATCCACCGGTTTGCATGAGGCCTTATCTCGATATTGATCTCTGAGGGCACCTTAACGCCCTTCACCCTGATCTCGCACCCCCTGCCGCATCTTACCGCATCCTCAATCTCACGCGCCGCCTCTGCTGCAAACGCATCGATGAACCTGAAACCCGCAGGAACACCATCCTCGAAGACGCGGTCCCATTTTCCGGTGCGGGGCACCCCAAGGATATTTCCTTCGTGAATCATGACCTCGTTTAACGCGGCAGGACCGCAGAGTTTCGTATTCTCCTCTGGTTCGACGACGATTACTCTGATCTGGTGCCCAAAAAGCTCGCCTTCATAAGCCAGATACTCGCAGGGACTCTGGTCGCTCCCGTGCTCCTCACAGACATGCACGATTGCGCGGGCAATCGCAAGTCCTCTGCCTGTCTCTGGCGACTGGGGGAGTAAGACGGCTCTTGCAAGTTCTTGATCGGTCATTGTGAGCTTATCGAACTGCGGGTACGATAGCAACCTGACGTCACCTGCGCCATAGATGATCATTGCGAGCCGTTCCACCCCGAGACCAAGGTTCATCACAGGATACGGGATCTCGTATGCAGCAAGAGCGATTGGCGAGTACATGCCAAAGGTTGCGATCTCGATCCAGCCGTCCGCATACTTCGTGCCAGAGTCGCGTAAAGCAGGGTGGTAAGCATAGACCTCGATCTGGGTATCAGGGATGTAATACTTGCTCCGCTTCTCATCAGGCTGAAATCTGAACTCCTCAAATCCGAATTGGGATAGCAGAGCCTGAGAGACCGCTTTTCCGTAATCGACTGTGACATCTTCGCCCATCATAACACACGATGCTGAATGGTACGTCATCAGTCTCGATGCGTCCTCTGATTGCTCCCTTCTGAAACAGCGATCTACCGAGAAGAGGCTCACCGGGGTTTCGCGCAACTCGTTGAGTGCTGAGAGTGTGATGAACCAGCCTGATGTCATGTGACTGCGAAGCGTCTTGTTTGTCGGTTCAGGAACCAGTTCCTTAAACTCCGGGAATACCTCGTCGATCACCACAGCAACCCTTGAATCCGCTGCATCAAGCCTTCCTGCAAGCACCGGAATCAGGTCATCGCCCTCGATCTCCCCTTTCTTGTACGAGTGGAGCACATCCTTGACCGTCTCGATCTCGTCATCACCAAGGTTTCTTCCGATGATATCCGCAATCTTTGTGATGCGCTCGTCAGAAAGCCCGATATCAGGACGCGGCAAGCCTGCCAGATAGAAACAACGGTCCAGGACAGCAAGAGCTTCGGATCCAAACTGGCGGTAGACCTCCCGATCCTCAACTATCAGCGGGTTCATCGTCTCCTCAAAACCCATCCTGAGATACGCCTCCCGGAGAAGGTGTACCGTCTCAAAGATCGGGTGCGTCTTCCCGTAATCGAGTCTGAGGCGTGGGTAGCTGTTATTGATCGCAGGAGCCGGGATCAGTTCCCTGCACATGTTCCATGCCGTCTCAAAGTCCTCTGCTGCCGACTTCCTGATTGCATCTGGATCAAACTTCATCATGCTATAATCGCTGTCGATCACATTTAAACATGAGCACAACCGCGAACCTGGGGCTGCACAGAGGTGCTGCCGCTGGTCTTATGCTATTTTTGTACAAATCTCCTGTATGCTTGACGGGTACACTCTGCAAAATTACTTGCGCAAGGCCAGATCGGCTCAGGCGCCCGATGACCCATCTTCATCGCCGCACCCGTTGCACCCGACATTACACATCTCGCATCCGGCTCCGCGCACGACTCCTTCTTCAGAATCCAGGACCCGAGTAGCATAAGCGAGCACGGTTGCATTCGAGAGCGTGCCAGCGATCAGGATCGCATCAAAGATCTCCTCCTTTGATAGCCCGAGTTTCTCTGCGATGCGGATATGCATTCGGAGGCAGTGGTCGCACCTGAGTGCAGCAGATACGCCTATAGAGATCAATTCAATCGTTTTTGGATCAAGACGTTTGAATTCTCGAATGATTGCGCTGTCATACAGTATCTTCGGGACCAGGAGTTCAGGAGTGTCCTGCATGTACTGCAGGATGTATGGAATCTCGCCGTAGTACTTCTCGACTGCATCCAGCAGTTCCCCCACAGCATCATCAGGATCCATCCTCATGATCCTCTGTATCTTCTCAATGTCCATTCACGCCTCCTCTAACTCCGGATCTTCCAAAATTCTAAATAACAAAACCAGTCACCGATTTCGGTAATATTCTTATTAATATATAATCACGCACACACGATGGTAGCACCGTTGCAATCTCGCTGAGTTTTACGCCCTCTTCAAACGTTATATTCTCAATAGCCTCCTTGCATCTGGAATACGGCAGTTTGACGCGAGCACCCTTGAGCTGCAGCGTGATTGGCGCAGGAGATAGACACTCCTTGATCTCTGGTATCTGTTCCTTGATCTCCTTCATGATGCGGGCTGGGTGCGTGGTCAGCGGGTCCTTCGAGATGTCGAGCCTGATTTCGTCAAGACACTCGCCTGCGACCTCTGCCATTTTATCGAGTGCATCGAGTTCGTTTTCGCCCTTCAGCCTGTGTGCGATCCTGCCAAGACCACCGACATACGCCTTCGCGTACACCGGAACATTGTCGAGTTCGGGAGTCCCTGTTACGATAGACGGCACCTCAATATCCTTGTAAAGCACATATTTCTTGTTCATCAGGCAGTCCTCGAAGTTTCCGAACGTAAAGACTGCAAGATCATGCTCATCGGCCAGTGCACGCTCTTTTGCTGATATTTGCGCGGTCCTTCGCCCCACACCTCTTGCAAGTCCGATCAACGTCGTGTTTGCACCCTGTCTGCGCAGATACTCTGCCACATCACATGAATGGTGCGGAAGATGATGATATGCCAGCGTTGGCGCGATCACGATGATATCAGTGCCTGTCAGCGGCGCTCTCGTGACCTTGGCGCGCAGATCCTTTGCCAGGTCCTCGACCATGAATATATCCTC
>DTYY01000048.1 GCA_012961645.1 Methanosarcinales archaeon
CTATGTTTTATAGAATATATAATGTATTCGGAGGTAGGGGTATTCGGAACTACTGTAAATGGAAAAGAGTAAAATATTGGCGATAATGATGTAAACCGAGTACTGGGTTACGGCGCTTCCGATACAAAAGAAATCTTCGATATCCTGAATGATAAACAGATAGAATCTGGGATAAAAATGCGTGTCGATGCCAGTACAAGATCAAGAAGGTCTCCGTAATTTCAAACATGTTTTATACGATCACAGACCAATGTATGTAAGCCATGAAAGCTATCAACGAAGCCACGAAGAAGACGGCAACCATCGTCTTCGTAAGCATGATCGTGATTTCTGCGGGATGCCTGTTATCAGGCTGTTTCGGAGGGGGTGACGAGCAAGCCGGATCCGATTCAGGAGCGCCGGGGATATCATCTGGATCAGGAGAGTCAGTACCACCCCCGGATAAACCTTATGTTAAATCGATCGATACATCCAAATTAAAGCTCGGGGAACCTTCTGATGCGGCCATAACGATATTTAACAATGGAAACGATGCGATCACTAAAGAAAGAATCGTTATGACCGCAACCGCCATTAAGCTGGACGGTTGGCTTGCTGACAAGGCTTTGAAGACGAAATCCAAGGAAGAAAGGACCGAGACGTACGAGATGACATTCACCGAAACGATCGATAGTGGTGAGTCGTGCACGCTATGCGCAGAGTTCGATCTGCCAGCAAAGGTCAGTGGAGTCTCGATCGCAGGCATATATCATGTGACGATCGAGGTGTATGCAGACGATATATTGATAGGCATAAAGACCATGGACATACATCTACAATCATGAAGTGATAAGATGACCAAAAAGACAAAAGGACAGAAAAAACTCCTTGCAAAGGCGTTTAGCCAGAATAAACGTGTTCCTGTCTGGGCAATTATGAAAACAAACAGAAAAGTGACAACCCACCCGAAACGTCGCCATTGGAGGAGAAACAGCATCAAGGATTGATTTTTATGATGGAAAAGGAGCAGATATACACAATACCGCTGCGATCTGTAAAAAGAACGGCTAGGTGGAGGCGGAGCAAGCGGGCAATCAAGGATGTGCGCGCATATCTCGTGAGGCACATGAAGACCGATGCAGAGAACGTGAAGCTGGATCGAACGATCAATGAGGCGATCTGGAGGCGTGGTTCAGAGAAACCGCCGAGGCGCATCAGAGTGCGTGCTATACGGTTCGAGGATGGCGCCGTAGAGGCGGAACTCGCCTGACATTTCCCCTGGGTGTTCCCTGAAGAGCTTTTCTGAGGTGTGGGCGTTTGGTGATGGACAGGAAGTTGATGATCGGTGGCAGTCCTGTGCTCGGCGTGTTTACCACGGTGACCGAGAACGTCGCACTCGTCCCGGTCGGCACACCTCATGAGATCGTGCAGCAGATCGAAGAGGCGCTGCGAGTCCGGGTCGTGCAGACCTCAATCGCTGGAAGTTTTGTTGTGGGCTCGCTTGCGTGTGGGAATTGCAGCGGATTCGTGGTCTCGAGATACGCATACGCAGAGGAGATTGAACCGCTGCAGGAACTCGGGAATGTGCAGGTGATCCCTGATGTGATGACCGCTGCCGGAAATATCATCCTTGCGAACGATACCGCGGCAGTCGTGCATCCGCGCCTGCCCAACCGGGCTGTGAAGGTGATAGAAGAAGCGCTGCAGGTGGACGTTCGCAGGGCAACCATCGCTGGGCTTAAGACGGTTGGTATGGCAGGAGTTGCGACCAACAAAGGCGTTCTGGTGCATCCGAGGGTGAGCGATGCCGAAATAGCGATTCTTGAGGATACATTCAATCTTCCGGTCGATATCGGGACTGTTAACTTTGGCTCACCTTTGATCGGCTCTGGTTTGCTTGCAAACTCTGCCGGATATCTTGCCGGCGCCGACACAACAGGGCCCGAACTCGGCAGGATCGAGGATGCACTCGGGTATATTTGACAGATATCAGTGGAAAACAACGAAACATCTGATTCCACGAACATCCGGATCGTCTGACACCGTTTGCGAACTGAAACGCTGAATCATGCATACTCTCATGAGATGATGATCGAGATTACAGGCGTAAAGTAGGATGCTGCCCGTGGACCCTTTTGGTGAACGACCGTTGTGTGTGCAAGCAGTGTTCCTGCCGTGGTCTTTCGATTCTTCGACAAAAATGAGGCAACAATCCTCACCTTTATATTTTTAAATCAGCTTTTGGAATTATATTATAATCAAATAATCGACTGCCTGCGCCCCATTTCTACCCCCTCTGCCCTCATTTTCCCGCAATCCTGAAATCTCCTCATATCCCAAAAACCACTATCGAGCGGATAACTCTGCATGCCCAGTAAACATGGATTTGGTGGCTTGAGCCATGTTTTTTGGTAAAACGATCACAACACCCCGAACTTGAGTATAAACTCAAATTTTCAGCACCGATGCACCAGCAGCACACCTGACCAGTCTCGGCTACGGACGGTTGGGGGCGTCATGAACGGTGATCACAGGCACTGGTTCGAACGAAAGCCCCTGACCTCCTCTGGAGTTGAGTTGTCTGGCTGTCTGATCCAGACTGCCTCGGTATGTCCATCGAGAACAGGTACTCTGTGTTGTGGTTCTCGGTATCGCGAACCGCAACTTTGGCAGGATCAGCAGCGACGTGGTCGGTGCCACAAACGAGATCACGGATTGGTTGCGCTCATGGCTATCGAGGCGTCAATGGACGTTGTAACAATGTTGTTGAAGGATGTGGGGGGGCTGTCGGAGACGATTATTCAAACATCACGCGTCTTGCAGAGATCGGGATTATACTAGCAGATCTTGCAGGTAGATTGAGGAAGTGCAATGGACTGCGAAACCATCTTGTGCACCGGTACAGCAGTGTTGATGATGCGATGGTACTGGGTGCCAGATCCGAAGTTAGGATGACTCTTTATGAGTTCATCGAGATTGTGGAGAGGTTACTTAATGAATTTGAAAGAAATTGGCACCAGTTTTTACTAGGGCACAGTATTCATTCCCAGACGATTCATAACAAGTCTTAATAAAAACCGCACCAGTTCAATTGCACATGCCTGGACGAAAACTGACCCTCGAAATTGACATCGACGATGACGCAGTCGATAGCATAGAAGATCTCGAACGGGAGATTCTTGCCCAGGACATCTGCGGGCAGGCGGCAAGGAAGTATCTCGACAGTTTGCAGGATGATCTGGCACAACAAGTGGAAATAAGGAAGGGAAGCAAAAAAGTGCACATCAAAACACCCCATTTTGAATTTGACTTCCATGCAAAGAGAACGCTCGATGAAGCGGGGAAAAAACGTTCATAATACCTTATCTGCACAACCGAAATAAAAATTTGTTGGATTCCATACACTACCCTTCATGGAAATATCTGTGCACAATAGTCTCGTTTTCGGAGGCATCTTTTCTGATTGACATCTTGCAGGGGATTAAAGTGAGTTCTTCCAAGTTAAAGAAGATATTTTACGAAAACGATATACCCCCTACAAGAAATCCGATTTATTCGCAATACAACGGTCAAACGATCGATGTTATAATCATAGATGATACCAAATCAAAGAGGCGGTCAGGCGGTCGTCCCAGCATCAAAGGCGCGTTGGGGCTCGATTTAGAAACTGGAGAAGAGTTTCTACTATACCTGGGTGCGGTCAAGAGTTGGTCAGAGGTTTTATCCTATATCAAGGGGAAGTACAACGTTTCTGACGAAATGTACGCTATTTGTGATGGAGATTCTAACTTACAACAACATTTAGAGGATTGTGGCTACAGAATCCAGCAGTGTACAAATCATTTTGTTAAAACATCGATGTATTACCTGTGGAAAGAGCAATATCCAAAAGAGGAGCGAATGAAGATCAAAAAAGAGATAAGCAGGATAATTTCTACGTTGAAGAACTCGGTCGCAAAAGCACAGAATAGATCGTGATTTTGCAAGACTTGAGTGGAGAATAGACAAAACTCAAGAAGAGTTGATGTTAATTGCTAATGAGCTGTTATCAAGGAACAAAGATAGTAATAGTGCTAAATTCATTCTCAGAACTGCAGGCATTGTGACACTCTTCGCAGAATTAACGACAAGAGAGATACATATCCCTGACAACAATAATCACGTCGAAACCCTCATGGGAATCGTTGGGCAGAGAATAAAGAAGAATCGTCAGTCATGGGTCGATAAAAACCTGGATATTACGGTGAACACTATCTGGCAGATAATCTCGTAGGCGATGGTTCGGAACTTATGATATCTGGGCATCTCGGATCCCGCCAGTGTTACTGGAATTTTCAGATAGATTTTTTGTGCCCCAAATCTAGACTGGTGCCAAGAAATTAAAGGCGACCTTGCATTTCTGAGAGGATATGATGCAGTCATCTTCGGCTCTTACGTAACCGGAGATTTCAGAGACGGGTCTGGTATAGATGTTGCGCTGATCACCAGAATTAAGGATTATGAGTAACTACTCAGGTATACTA
>DTYY01000049.1 GCA_012961645.1 Methanosarcinales archaeon
AGCTATTAAAAAGGAGCGCCCGTGGTTATCGGAATGTCCGGAATTTCATCACTATGATCCATCTCCGATTGGGACGCCTAGATTTCCAGCTACCCACATGAAATAGCGAAGAGCCTTATCTATTGATACCATTCCAAAAACCCAAAAAAGCCTGCTTTGCCTGACGTGCCCATGCCTCCTACAAGCCTGCCGAAAATGCTTCAGCAGTTAGAATGATAAGAATGCTAAAGCAGTAAATGAAAACAAAAATTCCTGCAGCAGCATCCTACAATTCCATGAGATTCGATCTCCCAGCACTTCCCTGTGCAGACTCACGTCCACACAGCAATTCTCGATCACCTCATTTTCTCAGTCCAGACCGTCCGAAATCCCGAGCATCGAGATCGCGCTCTAACCCGGGTGAAGTCTGCTCGCTCGAACGATGAAACGATCCAGAAATATCCTCCGGCACAATCACGCGATTTTTTTGCGCCCGCGGCATCAAAGCTCCCCACGCATCCTCTCAAGCGCACGTACGATATCTTCCTCGCCTGTGGCATACGACATGCGAATATGCTCCACACCATATATGCCAAATGCCGACCCTGGCACCGTGATCACGCCGCGCTCAGCCAGACTTGCTGCGGTGCGGTCGCCATCCCCCACTCGCGGAAAGACATAGAACGCGCCTGCCGGGGTTACGCACTCGATGTCCATCTCTCTAAGCCAGCTCAGCAGAATATCCCGCCTCCTTTCGAACCGATCCCGCATCTCTGTCACACATTCTTGCGGACCTGTGATCGCTGCAAGCGCCGCCATCTGTGCAACCGAGTTTGCGCACGCCTGCACATACTGATGCACCTTGTGAAACTGCTCGATGTACTCGGGTCTCGCTGCCAGATACCCGAGGCGCCAGCCGGTCATGGCATAGGTCTTGGAGGCTGCATTCACTGTGACCACATTGTCTGTGAACTCCGCGGGGCTGACATGCTCACCTTTATAGATGAAAAACTCATAGACCTCGTCAGAGATGATCGTAAAATCGTGATCCTCAGCAAGCTCTGCAAATGCCTGCATTTCCTTTCTCGATTGAACGGTTCCACACGGATTTGACGGCGAATTCACGATTAAGACTTTTGTATTACGTGTGATCTGCTCAGCAACCACTTCAGGATCGAGACGAAGATCGATGAGCGGAACACTGATCGCCTGCCCGCCTGCGATTCTTGAAAGCGCCATGTACGAGACAAAACCAGGATCTGGGACCAAAACATCGTCTCCCGGCTCAACAAGCGCCTGCAGGCTTATGTGCAGTGCCTCGCTTGCGCCGGACGTTACAATGATCTCGTCAGGACTCATCGTGATGTTGTTGTCACGCAGAAACTTCTCTGAAAGTGCTGCTCGAAGTTCTGGCAAGCCCGCTCCCGGTGTGTATCTGGTGTATCCTCGTCTGATCGCATCCATCGCAGCATCGCATACATGCGCCGGCGTCGGAACGTCAGGTTCTCCGAGCCCGAGATTGATGCTATCTGTACTGGCTGCCTCAAATATCTTGCGTATCCCAGAGATGTCGATCTCTGATACCCGATCAGTGAACGATCTCATCATTTACCTAATTCAAACGTTGCAGCATAAATAATCATCGTGCAGACTTATCATACCTGTGCTATCAGACAGGGTTTTCTGTTTTGCAGGGCATCGCCGCCGTCTAAAATCGGAAGCATATCAAGCGATATGGCCTGCCCGTTGCGGCTTAAGTCCGTCCCGTTTTCGTATTCGATGCTCCCTGGTCCTGTATACATCATCTCCACAACCTTCCACCCATGACCAAACCTGAGCCATGGGAACAGGACGGTGCCCAAGAGACTTTATCGCACCATTCACTGAGATGTGTGAACGCCTGGCTCAGTTCCTCTCTTCTACATGCAATGAAAGTCCATAACCACAGAATCCATTAGAATCAGGAAATTTGAAACCACAATCTCGCATTCACAGTATCCGGATCATGTTCCAATCCCATTCCGATCCCGTTTTGACCCTATTTTGATTTCCCATTCTTCTTTCGGTCACCTCGAAAAGATGTGCACCACCGCGGTGCCGCCTGAGCCACCGATGTTATGCGTCAGCCCAACCTCGCCTGCGACCTGCCGCTTGCCTGCGTCGCCGCGCAGTTGCATCGCAACCTCCACGGCTTGTTTGATGCCAGTTGCACCAACAGGGTGCCCACAGGCTTTCAGACCGCCTGAAGGATTCACAGGTAGATCACCATCGATCGCGGTGACACCTTCCTCGGTCACCATTCCTCCAGTCCCTTTCTCAAAGAATCCGAGATCCTCGATCGCGCAGATCTCTGCTATCGTGAAACAGTCGTGCACCTCCGCGAAATCGATCTCTTTTGCTGTCAACCCAGCCATCTCGTAGGCACGGGATGCTGCAGCCACCGTTGCAGCGAGTGTGGTGAGGTCTGACCGGTCATGCAGGCTGATGGTGTCGGATGCCTGCGCGGTTGCTCTGATATGGATCGGTGTGTCGGTGTACTTCCTTGCGAGATCTACCGGTGCAAGCAACACGGCAGCGGCACCGTCGGTGATCGGTGAGCAGTCGAGCATGTGCAACGGGTCAGCGATCATAGCCGATCGCAGCACCGACTCGATGGTTATCTCGTTGCGGTACTGTGCTTTCGGGTTCATCATTGCATTGTGATGGTTCTTCACTGCAACAGATGCGAGTTGCTCTGACGTGGTCCCGTATTCGTGCATATGCCTGCGTGCGATCATCGCATAGAGTCCAGGGAATGTTGCGCCAGAAAAACCCTCCCACTCACGATCAGCCGCTGCCGCAAGCATGTCTGTCGCCTCCTGCACGCTCACATCGGTCATCTTCTCCACACCAGCGACGACCACGATGTCTGCATGTCCTGATGCGATCGCAAGCGTGCCCATCCGAAGAGCGAGCCCGCCAGATGCGCATGCAGCCTCCACGCGCGTGGACGGTATATTCATAGATGCGAGACCCGCGTAATCAGCAATCAGCGAGGAGATATGCTCCTGCTCAACGAACCTGCCCGCGCTCATGTTCCCGACAAAGAGTTCGTCGATCTCCTCTCCCTGCACGCCTGCATCCTCGATCGCTGCAACACCAGCCTCCACGATGATGTCACGAAACGAACGGTCCCAGAATTCTCCGAACGCCGTGCACCCGATTCCTATGATTGCTACTTCCCTTGCCATGTTGATCATAGAACATTCTGGTCTTCTGTATAATGAGATTTGTTCTGGTATATACACTATAAACCCAAACCCCTCTATGCACCATTTATTACCAGAATCAACCGCATATCCACCTGGTGTAC
>DTYY01000050.1 GCA_012961645.1 Methanosarcinales archaeon
CCTCTCGCTCAGCAATCTCTACCTGTTTCTCTTTTTCACTCAAATTCTCTTCCAGATTCTTTTCTTTATCCTTAATTCCCGAAAATTCCTTATTTGCGGATCGTAAGCGAGAGTTTTCTCTTCTTTTGTCCATCTTTGCTGCATCAAGTTCGATTTTTGCCCTTTCTAATGCATCTTCCGCTTTCTTGAGATCGTTTCTCTTGGTTTCAAGATCTTTCTTCAGACTACGACGTTTTTCTCCCCTTGCAAACAATAATTTGTTGCTTATCTTCCGAACCTCTGATTTTATTTCATTTCTATCTGCCTTTGCCGATTTTAAATTGGATTTTACCTCAGCAAGCCTGGATTGAACATCTCTTTGCATGGTGTCTTCTTCGGTCAGTTCGCTTGCGGTTCTCATCGCTTTCAGCGACCGCTCTGCATCATCTCTTGCCTTTTTCACACTATCCAGCTTCGATAATTTCTCATCAAGGGTTTCCAGACGCTGCTTGATCAATTGTTCCTGTTCTTCGATGGATCGTTCCTTTTCTCCATCTTCCACTCTTCGGGCTTCCATCTGCTCCAGATCTGATTTAATTTGATCAATTCTATCGATTATCTTCTTTTCATCTTCCATGGTCAATTTACCCAGATCCTCGTCCAATCCACCAATAAATTCCATTTCATTCTCTTTTTTATCTGTTATATCGTTCAAGAGAATGTTTGTCTGCTCAATCTCTGATCGTATGTTTCTCAAATCGTTCTCAAATCGGCTGCACATATCTGACATATGCTCATGTTCTGCCTTTGCGTCGTCAAGGTCAGACTCAGCATCCGCAACTACAGCCCATATCCGATCGCGATCTGCTTGCCTTTCAGCGAGTTGTTGCTCGCATTTTCTCCTGAGCAACTCCGCGTCCTCTTTCTCCCTCATGACGCGTCTAATATCATTGATTGTACTCTGCTCCTCTTCTATTACAAGATGCAGGTTATGTTTCACTGATTCCAGCGCATCCATATACACCACTCCTATTTATAAAAACGACCTCAACACATATTAATCTTACCAAAGCGAAAGATCGATGTTATGAAAGTCACAAACTCTGTAAACTCCATGAAGCTCGCTGTCATGGACATGCCTCTACTGTATGATGGTTCGCAGATCAACCCGCTCTGGGCATACGAATATCTGGATGTACGGGGCGACTCGATCGTTGTATTCCGCGGTGCGATGATCGTCAGCAACATAAAGGACGTTGAGGACGAAAAGAACAAAAAAGCGATCGAAGGCATCGACCTGATTCATTTCATTGTTGAGCGATTCGATTCTCCGGCAGGGATACGGCAGGCATACTATCTCCAGCGGATTCTTGTTGTCTGCATACAGGACGTTTTAAGGAACTACGGTCTCTCTTCTGAGAGAAGGGGGGACGATCTGTTTGTGGATGGAAAAAAACTCACGGTAAGCATAGCAACCGCAGGAATCTCATCAGAAAAAATCCATTGCGGAATCAATCTAACCGAGAGAGGGACACCTCCGGAAGCAAGCGCAGTCGGGCTGTACGAACTCGGGATTGACCCTGACCGGTGGAAGGATATTGGAAGAGAGATTGCAGAGCGGTTTGTTTTTGAGGTTGAGGACATCGAGTCTGATATCTGCAAGACGAGGTGTCTGAATGACACAGCAGGAACGCGGCATCCGGACGCCGCCGGGACCAAAGCCGTGGGGCAAGGAAACACTTAAATCAATTCGTTCCAACATATAAGGCAACATGGCACGAATGTATTCACGCAGAAAAGGAAAATCAGGATCGACCAGACCATACAGAAAGGAGAAGCCGTCATGGATTGAGATGGATGCAGAAGAACTCGAACAGCTCGTTGTCCAGCTGTGGAAACAGGAAAAATCCTCAAGCGAGATCGGGATGATCCTGCGGGATCAGTATGGCATACCCGATGCCAAACTGGTCACAGGTAAGAAGATCATGCAAACGGTCAGGGACCATGGTCTGACACCGAACCTTCCCGAGGGTATGCGCAACCTCATCGTCAAAGCACTCAGACTGCGCACACATATTGCCGAGAATAATAAGGATATCCACAACAAACGTGCGCTGCAACTGACCGAATCCAAGATCAGGCGGTTTGTAAAATATTATCGTAGAACGGGCGTGCTTCCTGCTGACTGGGTATACAAACCAGAAACCGCGGAGATGCTGATCACGCGATGAACAGATCCATGGAAAACACTATATACAAAACTTATGACGATCTGCCAAAGGTCGTACTGCCCGAAGGGCGCGAGGTGTTCATCAGCGACAGCACGATCAGGGACGGTTCGCAGATGCCCGGAGTCGTGATCAAGCGCAAGCATAGACTCAAGATATATGAATTCCTGCACGAGATCGGGGTTGAGAAGCTGGAAACATTCGTGTACCATAAGCGGGATCGTGATCCCATCGTGGATATGCAGGACCTCGGTTACGAATATCCCGAGATCACTGGATGGGCACGTGCACTCCCCGCGGATATTGACTTTGTGCTTGATGTCGACGGAATCAACGAAACCGGGATATTGATGTCGGTCTCTGATTCGCACATCTTCGATAAGATGCAACTTGGAAGCCGGGAGGAGGCACGCAAGCGATATCTGGATGCCATACAGTATGCGGTCGATCAAGGGCTGCGTACCCGTGCACACCTCGAGGATATGACCCGCGCCGATCTGCATGGTTTTGTGTATCCGCTGGTTAAAGATATACTTGAGATCGATTCTGATTGCACCATCAGGATATGCGACACGCTCGGCTTTGCCGTACCATTTACAGGGATGTGCGAGCCATACAGCATCCCGAAGATCGTGGCCAGTCTTCGGGAACTTGGTGCAAAGAACATAGAGACCCATATCCACGACGATTTCGGGATGAGCGTTTCATCAGCCATTGCAGGATACTGGTATGGAGCAAACTGGTCGAGCCTGACGTTTCTCGGGATCGGGGAGCGGTCAGGAAACACGGAACTCGAAAAGATCCTGCTATTCCTCGTAAGAAGGGTCGAAGGATTTGAAAAATACGATCTCTCCTGCATGGCAAGCTTTGCAGAGTACATGGAACACCACATCGGGATCCGTATACCGAGAAACAAGTCGGTCGTGGGCAGGAATGTGTTTGTCCACGAAAGCGGGATACATACAGCGGGCGTGATCAGAAACCCGTTCACCTACGAGCCATATCCACCAGAAATAATCGGCGCAGAGCGACAGTTGCTGATCGGAGACTCTTCGGGCAGGGAAGTGATCAGGCATAAGGTTGAGGAGACGTTGCACGAACTGATGCATGTGCAGGTCATCATCGACAAGAATGATCCAAGAATCGCAGATATTCAGAAGGAGATTCAACGGCTTTACGACGAAGAGGAGCGGGTTTCAAGCATCTCAGACGAGGAATTGACACGCTATGTAGAGAAGCATTTCATGCTCAATATGATCGTAGATGGCGAGGAACTGCACGACTCCGAGGAGGATTAATAAACCACCTGACTCAAGTTGCAGGACCAGGACGATTCTTCTTGTGGATATGGATAGCTTCTTCTCATCGATCGAGATGGTCGAGCATCCGGAACTGGTGGGGCTTCCGGTGGTGGTCGGTGCTGACCCAAAGGAGGGGACCGGGAGGGGCGTTGTCAGCACATGTTCCTACGAAGCCAGGGAGTATGGCATCCACTCAGGAATGCCGATCTCAAAGGCTTACCGGCTCTGCCCCGACGCAAGGTTTCTACCGGTTGATATGGCTCTGTATCAGACGGTTTCCAGGCGGATCATGAAGATTCTTCAGAGTTATGCTCATGAGGATAAATTCCAGAAGGTCAGTATCGACGAGGCTTTTATCGAGATAAAAACGGATAATTTCGAGGATGCATCAAGAATAGCACTAAATATCAAGAAAGAAATCCTTGAAAAAGAGAAACTCATAAGTTCCATCGGAATAGGTCCGAATAAACTCGTGGCAAAGATCGCATCCGAGATGCAGAAGCCGGACGGGCTGACCATTGTTGCGCCCGGTAAGGTGCAGGAGTTTCTTGATCCGATGCCCGTTAAAAAGATTCCTGGCATCGGGAAAAAGACAGAAAAAACGCTTAAGGGTATGGGGATCGAGACGATACGTGAGCTCCGTACGTATGATGTCAGAAAACTCGTATCAGGTTTTGGAAAGTGGGGATATCAGATGCAAGATCTTGCGTGCGGGATCGATGAAAGCGAGGTAAAAGAGGATTTGACGGTCAAATCCGTGGGCAGAGAGTTGACATTTGATGAAGACACATCTGATCCAGGGGTTATTCTCGATTCCATCGATGAAATCGCGTGTGAGACATACGAAGCACTGCTCGATGCCGGATATCTCTTCAGGACGGTCTCTGTGAAGGTCAGATTCGAGGATTTTGATACGCACACGCGGGCAAGGAGCATCGGATTCCTGAGTTGCGATCCAGAACTGGTCAGGAACATCTCAAAGGAACTGGTGAGCGAGTTCATCGGAAAAAAGAAGATAAGGCTCATCGGAGTGAGATTATCGAATCTCCAGAAGGCGAATACGAGGCAGACCTCTATATACGAGTTTATCCAGGTCCAGGGATCTGTCAATCGCAAGCAATAGTCGATGAATCTGTGCAGTGGGTTTCAGAGTCGCCTCGTTCATCTAAACTCGCCCCACAATTCGTGCCATCTTCCAAAATATTATATGAAATGGCGACACTTGTATAATAAAACGCGGGAAAAGGTCGTCAACATGAAACCTGAGGAAAAGGCGAGGCAGAAGATTGACCGGATGCTAAAATCTGCAGGCTGGGCGGTTCAGGACGTGCAAGAATTAAATCTCAGTGCTTCGCTGGGTGTCGCTGTGCGCGAATTTCCCATGGAAAACGGTGCTGCCGATTATCTGCTCTTTGTTGATAGAACATCGCTTGGAGTTGTGGAAGCAAAGCCCGAAGGCACCACGTTAAGCGGTGTTGCTGATCAATCCGGAAAATATATCGCAGCCATCCCCGAAAGTCTGCCACACGTGGAGGGACCTCTCCCATTCATTTATGAAAGCACAGGCATAGAGACTTTTTTCAGAAATTTAAGAGATCCTGAACCGCGCTCCACAAGAGTTTTCTCATTTCATAAGCCTGAAACACTCAAAAGATGGGCATTTCATCCCGATGGAACTCTCAGGGGAAAACTTGCAGATATACCTACCTTGATGACAGAGGGATTGAGAGACTGTCAGATAGAAGCCGTTCAGAGCCTTGAACAATCCTTTGCAGAAGCAAAGCCGCGAGCACTGATCCAGATGGCGACCGGATCTGGCAAGACATATACTGCTGTAAGTTTCATTTATCGATTGATAAAATTTGCAGATGCAAGAAGAGTGCTCTTCTTGGTTGACCGGAACAATCTGGGACGTCAGACGAGAAAGGAATTTCAGCAGTACATAACTCCTGATGATGGCAGAAAGTTTACAGAACTTTACAATGTTCAGCACCTCACCTCAAACACGCTGGACCCTGTGAGCCGTGTGTGTATCACCACCATACAAAGGCTCTTCTCCATGCTCAAGGGAGAAACCGAATATGATGCAGAGAATGAGGAAGAGTCGCTTTTTAATATTGCACCAGCAGAAGATAAGCCAAAAGAGGTCTCTTACAATCCAAAAATTCCGATAGAGACCTTTGATTTTATCGTTACCGATGAGTGTCACCGCTCTATCTACAACATCTGGCGGCAGGTGTTTGAATACTTCGATGCATTTGTTATAGGGCTCACTGCAACCCCTTCCAAACAGACACTTGGTTTTTTCAACCAGAACCTTGTTACGGAGTATAGCCACGAGCGGGCGGTTGCCGATGGTGTGAACGTGGGGTACGAGGTTTACAGAATACAAACCGAGATCACCGGGGAAGGTAGCAGGGTTGAAACAGGCTATTACATCGATAAGAGGGATAAGCTCACGAGAAAAACCAGATGGGAGCAACTTGATGAGGACTTTGAATATTCTGCCGCGCAGTTGGATCGGGATGTGGTGGCGCCTGATCAGATAAGAACGGTCATAAAAACATTCAAGGAAAAGATCTTCACAGAGATATTTCCGGGCAGAAAAGAAGTCCCCAAGACTCTTATCTTCGCCAAGGACGATTCCCATGCAGAGGATATCGTTCATATCGTAAGAGAAGAGTTTGGCAAAGGAAATGAGTTCTGTAAGAAGATAACCTACAAGACCACCGGGGTGAAACCCGAGGATCTGATCGCCAGTTTCCGCAATTCCTACAATCCGCGC
>DTYY01000051.1 GCA_012961645.1 Methanosarcinales archaeon
ACGGGCTTATGTTTTGTTAGGTCATACGTGTTTTGGGTCGACTGGCAGCGATTTTTCGGTTATGTTTGAAAGTCAAGATAAACATTCGGATCGTTGCAATCGCACCAGTCATCCCTCAAGTATCGCACGGGCATCTACAGCCACCACCCCTCTTTCGCAGGCGATGAGCGGATTTATATCGAGTTCGAGTATGTCCCCCTCTGTAGCCATATCAGATACCTTCAACAGTACATCGACGATCGATCTCGTGTCGCATCCAGATAAGATCGAGCGCCCTCTAATCTCTTCAGTCATATCGATCGCATCGCGCTCCTTGAGCGGAGCTATCCTAAGCGAGACGTCCTCAAGCACCTCAACAAAGATCCCCCCAAGCCCGAACATCACAGCACGACCGAACTGCGGATCATATTTTATCCCGATGATGATCTCGGTTCCACGCTGCACCATCTCCTGGACGAGAACTCCATCGATTCTTGCGTCAGGCGCGTATTTCTTCGCATTCTCCACAAGCGTATCGAATGCATCACCCGCGTCCGGCTTCTCCACCCCAAGAAGAACGCACCCGGCAGCATTCTTATGCGCAATATCTGCAGATGATATCTTCATGGCAACAGGAAACCCGATCTCGTCTGCAAGCAGAAGCGCATCTTCCCTGCTCCTTGCTACAGCTTCCCTTGTTACTGGTATCCCGTACTCTGCCAGAAGTTTCTTTGATTCGTGCTCGGTAAGTATCCTCATTTATTCTGCAAAATCTTTTTGTAACGCACCAGACTGTTCAATGCGAGTACTGCACGCTCTGGCACCGGATAATGTGGTATTCCCTTCTCTTTTAACAGTTTTATTGCCGTCCCGAGACCTTTCCCTCCGATCCATGATGTCAACACCGGTTTATCGCATCTCTCTCTCACATCGATCACTGCCTCCGCCGGTATGCATGGATCCACCATCTCGGCGTGGACATATATCACCAGAACAGCGTTTATGCCCGGATCAGAGAGCATAATGCTCAAAACATCCTTGAACATGTCATAGCTGGCATCTCCGGCAGTATCCAGAGGATTGCCTGGCGTGGCGATCGCTGGAAGCACTCCTTTCAGCATCCGAATCGTACCACCCGATAGATCTGTTAGATGCAGCCCGAGGTCTTCAGAGAGGTCTGCTGCAAGAATCGCAGCCCCCCCGCCGTTTGAGATGATCCCGATGCCATCATCAGCGGGCTTGCACATCGAGAGTGCATGCGCCGAATCAAACAACTCCTCGATGACTCTCGCACGGATGACCCCTGCCTGCTTGAAGGCGGCATCATAGATCCGGTCAGTGCCGGCAAGCGAGCCCGTGTGTGACAGTGTTGCCCTTCTTCCAGCCCGCGATCTTCCGGTCTTTAGCGCGATTACTGGCTTTTTGACCATACTTGCGACATCGATGAATCTTCTGCCCTTATCTATCCCTTCGATGTACATCATAATCGGTTTTGTGTGGCTATCAGCGCTAAAGTACTCGAGAAGGTCGGAATCATCAACGTCTGCCTTGTTCCCAACCCCAACGACGAGGCTCAAACCCATCTGCTGGCTGACCGCCCAGTCCACAAGTGCCAGCCCGAATGTTCCACTCTGGGTTATGAACGAGATCCCGCCTCTCTCTGACATCTCCGGAATGATGCTCGCATTCAGGTTCAGATGAGTGTTGATAAAACCAAACGTGTTCGGACCGATCATCCGAATTCCGTATTCCATGGCGATACCGCTGATCCGATTCTCACGTTCCATCTCTCCAATCTCACTGAAGCCCGCTGATACGATAACAATCCCTTCGATACCTGCTCTTCCACACTCCTCCAGAACCAGAGGGACTTTCGGCGCAGGAACGACGATGATACCAAGATCAGCGCCCTTGGGAAGATCAATGACCGTTGGATAGCATCTCATCCCCAGAATCTCGTCCTTGTTTGGGTTCACCGGATGAACCTTTCCAGAGTACCCTCCTGTTATTATGTTTCTTAAGATCCGGTATCCCCATTTTTCGCGGTTCGAGGATGCGCCGATCACTGCGATAGAATCGGGTTCGAGTATCCGGGAGAGCATAGCCATCACATACATCTGCGATATTTCATCGCAGATAGTACCCGTTCCCTTGCGATCATTTCGGCTGCATCTCTTGGATACAAGCCTTCGCTGTACGTTTTATCAAGGACTTTCTTCGTGTTCTCTCTTATTTTACTCTTGGTCTCAGAAAAAGCCTCTTTCTCGCTTCCATGTCTGTATTCGACCGCAGCCGTGATGATACCACCAGCATTCGCTATGAAATCAGGAACCGATAACACACCCCTCTCGTGAAGAATCCTCTCGGCTTCTACCGTTATCGGTATGTTTGCACCCTGCAGGATGAGCTTTGTGTCAAGCGTGTCGGCGTTCCCCTCATCGATGACATCGGGTCTTGCAGCAGGAACAAATATGTCGCTTGATATCTTCAGGAGATTCTCTGTCTCCAGCCTCTCTGCATCCTCATAATAGATGACAGACCCCTTCTCTTCCTTCACCTGTATCAATCTCGAGACATCTATCCCGTCTTTGTTATATACAGTTCCGCTGGTATCGCTTGCAGCCACGAGGCGTGCTCCCTTCTCTTCGAGAAATCTCGCTGCATTCTTGCCAACGTTCCCAAAACCCTCGACCGAGAGCCTTGCACCATTCAAATCCAGATCTATGTAATCCTTCGCGACCTCTGCACACTCTGCAAGTCCAAAGCCGGTGGCTCCGATCTCGTCGAGTGGTATCCCTCCAAGCACTCTTGGAAGTCCTACGGATCTTTTTATCTCATCAAATATATAAGCCATACAGCATTCATCAGTGCCCATATCCGGACCTGGTGTGTAATCGTGGAGGCATTCGATCGCTCTTGCGAAGATGCGCATAAGATGCTCTTTACCCTCCATCTTCGGATCCGCGAGGATTCCAGCCTTACCGCCTCCATGTGGCAGCCCCGCTGCAGCATTCTTGAGTGTCA
>DTYY01000052.1 GCA_012961645.1 Methanosarcinales archaeon
AGGGTTTTTCCCTCTTCTCGATTCATCTCTCCTTTCTCGATGAGTTCATTTACAGTCTGTTCAATCTTCTCCTCGGTAATCGCCAGCACGCCGATCCCGATGAGCCCCATCTTTCTGAGTAGTTCGCTCATGACAAAACCTCCGCATCAAGACAACACATTTATCTGATATATAACTTCTGCTAATATGATACCATGATGAAGAAAGCAGCGATCATCCGAGGCGACGGCACAGGACCAGAACTCGTGGACTCCATGATACGGGTTATGGATGCGGTGAACACAAACATCGAGTTCGTGTCGTGTGCTGCAGGAGAGGAATGGTGGAAAGAACACGGAGGAGACTCCCTGATTCCGGAAGAGACGTGGGACGTGCTGAATGAGACCGATGCGTGTTTTAAGGGACCCACGACCACTCCTGGAGTTGTGGGCGCACCAAGGAGCGTGGCGGTCAGCATACGCCAGCGATTCGACCTGTATGCGAATGTGCGCCCGATCAGGACGTTTGCGGGAGCGCCTGCGCCGCTTGGCGATGTTAATTTCGTCGCGGTCAGAGAAGCAACAGAAGGCATGTATTTCGGAAAAGAGATAGAGATAACAGATGATACGTTCCTTGCGATCCGCAGAATCACAAAGCACGCATCCGAGAAAATCTCAAGGTATGCTTTCGAGGAAGCGAGAAGGAGAGGATGGGATACCGTCGTCGGCATCCATAAGAGCAATATACTTCGGATGACCTGCGGTGCATTCATGGACTGCTTGCGCGCCATTGCGGAAGAGTACGAAGATGTAGAACTCTGGGAGTACCACGTCGATAATATGGCGCAGCAACTCGTAAAGAACCCACAGATCTTCAACCAGAAGGTGCTCGTCTCAACGAATCTCTTTATGGATATCATAAGCGAAGAGTGCGCGGGGCTGATCGGAAGCATCGGTCTCGTCTATTCTGCAAACATCGGCGACGATTATGCGATGTTTGAGCCGGCGCACGGCTCTGCTCCGAAATACAGAGGATTGGACAGGGTGGATCCGTGTGCAACGATCCTTGCCGGCGCATGGATGCTGCGGTATCTCGGCGAGGCAGGAAAGGCGGACGAGATCATCCGTGCGACCGAGCAGACGATTGCTGAGGGCACAACCACGTACGATCTCGGCGGAAGTGCGAGCATGAGCCAGATGACGGATGCGATTGTGGGGCATCTGAAGAAGTGAGAGTTCTGTTTGAGTTCTTGGGTTTTTGCGCAACAACAACGCACATGATAAATATCCACCCAAAACCTCGCGGAGAACCCATCAATTAAATAGAGCCATCGCTGTAATATTTATCTCGTGTGTCATTACCTGACCAGTGCCGAGGTGGCAGAGCGGACTAACGCGGCGCGCTCGAGACGCGTTGTTCCCTTGGAACACTTGGGTTCGAATCCCAACCTCGGCGTGACGCCCATCTCAGAGAATCAGGGAGATGATCTATCATGACGGTTGTTGTACTGCGGATCGGGCACCGTCCGGCGCGTGATATGCGTATAACCACACACGTTGGCATGACGGCGCGTGCGCTTGGCGCTGATGGCATGCTCCTTGCGGCAGACGACCCAAAAATCAAAGAGAGCATCGATAAGGTGGTCTGCAGGTGGGGCGGGGATTTTTTTGTGAAAATCGACGTTGACTGGAAGAAAGAAATCGGACGATGGAAGGAAAGTGGCGGTATGGTCGTGCATCTCACGATGTATGGCTTGAATCTGCCTGACGCGATCGGCGAGATGAGAGGCCGCGATCTTCTGATCATCGTCGGCGCGGAGAAGGTGCCGGCGAGTCTCTACAATCTTGCCGATCTGAATATTGCGGTAGGCAACCAGCCACATTCTGAAGTGGCTGCGCTGGCGCTGGTTCTCGACCATCTGCAGGATGGAAAGGAATTGTACCGGGATTTTACCGGCGGAGAACGAAAAATCGTCCCGACAAGAAGTGGAAAACAGGTGAAACGTACAGCGATCGAAAGCTGTCTGCGATGATAGTACTGTAGATCGATTTTCGCATAAAATCGAAACTTCTGCCGGTGCTCTGTTTCGATATCTTTGGAACAATCGTATCTTTCTGGTAACGAAACCTTTATCTTCTAAACATTGCAACTATGTAATGCAAACCTTCTTATGTCACGTGGTTTTATACTACGTGATTTGTGATGCACATGACGATTAACATCGTCATGGAAGGGTGAAGAGTGAGATAATTTCATCTCGCTTAATGAAACCGTGTATACATGCGACCCAGACGCTTACTGAATTAGTAAGGCGGATTCTGGTAATTATGCCGTCTGGTGGATAGTTCGGCTCAAGTGCTGATGAAGGACGTGCCAAGCTGCGGTAAGCCCCGGCGAGGTGCATGGAACCATTGA
>DTYY01000053.1 GCA_012961645.1 Methanosarcinales archaeon
CGCAACCACCACATCACCCTTACGCAGCGCTGGTGTGGTCGATTCGCCGACCACATACACACGTAGCCCGAGATGCATGAGCCGCGTCGCAAATGCTCGCCCTACCAGGCCGGATCGTCCGGTCCCCATCACAAAGACGCTATTCGCATCAAGGATTCTATCGAGCATATCAGAGACTGAATCGACGTCAAGCTCCTCAAGAGCCCTCGTTATGTGTTTTGTGAGGATATCCATCGATGCAGCAAGCGTTGTGCACTTCAATGCTTCGGGTTCGTTTTCATTGTTCTGTTCCGGTGACATGGGTACACACCAGCCAATAATTATTGGTCTTCAGATGCTTATATTATTCACTGTTCGCAAGGTCATAAGCCACTTTCGATGCCCTGCGCAGAATCTCTGCCGCTCCTGGGACAACCCTGTTCTGCATCAGCACAACTCCGTCACATATCGTGGTATCGACGCAGCCTCCATGCGCCGAATATATCAGATTCGAACCGAGGTTGTGAAGTGGGGTCATCTCGGGGAGCCGAAGATTGATCAGCAGCAGATCAGCCACACCGCCCTCTGTTATGCTGCCGCTGCTCGTGCGCAGCGCCTCCGCGCCGTTTCGTGTGATCATGGCGAGCGTTTCGTCTGCCGGCATCACGGTCTGCTCGTTTGCAGCCGCCTTCTGCGCCAGTGACGCAAACTTGGCGGTTTCGAGCATGTCGAGGCTGTTGTTGGATGCGCACCCGTCCGTGCCGATCGAGATACAGACTCCTGCCTCCCGGAGTGCCGTATAACGCATCGTCATACCGACGGCAAGCTTCATGTTCGAGACCGGGTTGTGAGCCACCTTAACATCGTGCCTTGCAAGCAGTCCGATCTCGCTCTCGTCGAGCCATACGCAGTGTGCTGCAATGACGTTTTCACCGAGGAACCCGATATGGTCAAGATACTCCACAGGACGCATGCCTTTTTGCTCGATGCAGTCGCTCACCTCCTGCTCTGTCTCTGAAACATGTATGTGAACCAGCAGGTCTTTTTCTCTTGCAAACTCTGCTGTCCATAAAAGACTCTCTTCTGAAACCGTGTAGATGGCGTGCGGACCAAGCGCGGGGATTATCCGGTCAGAATAATCTTTCTCAAGCCTCTCTGTCAGTTTTTTGTTCTCCTTCTGCATCGCCTCATCAGAGTCTCCAGCTATATCGATGAATACGTTGCTGATGGCGGCACGTATCCCCATCTCTTCGACTGCTCTTGCAGTTCCCATAACATGCCAGTACATATCATTGAAAGCCGTCGTGCCGTTCCTGATCATCTCGAGACACGCCAGTTTTGTGCCCCAGTAGACATCCTCCTCGGTCATTTTCGCTTCAAGGGGCCAGATATGCTCTTGCAGCCATACATGGAGTGGGAGATCGTCTGCATACCCCCGAAAGAGCGTCATGGCGGCGTGGGTGTGCGTGTTCACAAAGCCGGGCACGAGCGCTTTGTTGCTGGCATCGATGACAGTATCCGCCTCATAAGCGGCACAGCCGATCTCAACGATGGTGCTGCCCTCGATATAGACATTGCCATAGTTCTCAGTACTTTTCAGTAGAATACTCATCCAATCATCCTCGCAATCGTTTCTTCGACCATTTTTCGGTTCTTTTCAGCGTTCTTGACGACTGTATCATAGCTTAATTCCTGCTTGACAACTCCGTTTGCATAATTGTCAACGGTGCAGATCGCTGCGAAAGGAATATCGATCTCGCTGCACAGGGTTGCTTCGCTTGCCATGGTCATACCAACAAGGTCTGCATACTGGCTCAACACCGATACCTCGGCTTTCGTCTCAAACCTGGGCCCTCGCGTCTGTATGTACACCCCCTCATCCCTTCCGTGGCTTGCTCTGACCAGTCTGCCACGCAAGCCCTGGTCGAGTTCTGGCATGACGTGCCTGATTTCATCGTCATAGAACGTTATGCAGCCTCCGAAGTCGATGTAGTCGCGAGGCACAACCAGCGTGCCAGGCGGTATCCCGATCTTCAGGCTGCCTGTCGAATATACGCCGACCACACCATTCACTCCTGATTTTTGCATTGCTGCGATGTTTGCCAGATGGTTTATCTTATGCGGAGGTATATCGGCATTCATGCCATGGCGTGGCAGGAAGAGAGCGCGGTCCCCCTCAAAAAGCCATGCATCCCCGTATTTAGTTCTGACCGTCTTTTCTGTGCCATCAAATCGCTTTCCGATCAAACTCGTCCCTGTGATGATACCAAGCATCCGATCACTTAAGTCTACATCTTTGGTCGGCAGTGTAAATAAGTTACCGTGTGACCCGTGGTTGCTCACTGGTTCTTCCGAAGAATATCTCAAAGTGTCAAACGCCTGCAAACGGCTTCTCGAAGAAAAGACCTCACAGGCTTATTTTGATGCGGCTGCATACGGTGAGTTAAGCGGGAGCAACCTCGCAGCGTTCGGGACTACCCCGCATGGAACGGTGGTAGTACCTGTAATGTATCTTTGACACTACAAATACTCATTCTCGATCCTCTTCGCCGCGAAGAAATCATGTAACCGCCTCTACATCACGGTTTTGTTTTTTCCAATCTATCATGTAGCGCCGACAAAGATCGACAATCTAACAGAAACCAGGCGTTTAGAGATTGTAAGAAAGCTTAAAGAACTGGATAAGCCGGAATTAATCTATAAATTCCATTTCATTCTATTTTCAATCGGATATGAATTTCCATCACCGGTTTCAGCACTGGAGATTGTTGATGTGTACAGTTACGGTCGAGAACTCACTCTTCACAAAGTATACGAGGATATAGACCTTGTAAATACGATCAATCGATTCAGTACCAAAGGGGGAAGTCCTGAACTCGGAAAGATCGTTGAAGCAATGGCGATAAACAGAAACTGCGATCCATGCAGTTATTTTCAGCTGTCTGACTGGTACAAACAAAGTGCACTCCCATTCTTCCTCAAGCTCCCACCATCCGATTTAACCTACTCCGTGGCTCTCGATGCCCTTGATTACCTATAACCGCTGAAAACAATCAAAATTCAGGAGTTTTTTTATGAAAACATAAGAAAAACGTATGGTTATGAGGGTGAAAGGCTTGATATCGATCTCACCTCGACATATTTCGAAGTAAACGAGTGTATTCTTGCAAAATTCGGATATTCACGCTCTTCATCGACCGGATAAGCTCCGGATCGTGATCGCTTTTGTGGTTTACCAGAAAGGCGTTCTTGTCACTCATCGCGTCTGGCAGGGAAATCAAACTGACGCAAAGAGCCTGGAACCGGTTGAAAGATATTTGAATAGCGAATTCGGACTTGATGCTCCCAGAGTTGTGGACAGGGGCATGGCGATATGGGCAAATCTTGATCAGATGGACGAGAATTGCGAACGGTATCTTGTGGCGCTTCGAGCAGGGGTCAAGGCGACCGGTCTTCTGGATGAAATCGGGACCCCTCGAGACGATTGGGCGAG
>DTYY01000054.1 GCA_012961645.1 Methanosarcinales archaeon
CTTGCTGGCGTCCTTCTGAAGATGGGCGGCTACGGACTCTTCCGGGTACTGCTACCGATGCTCTCGACAGCGTCACATACTTCATCTACATCATCGCACTATTCGGACTGGTAAGCATCCTCTACAGCCCATTTGCTGCGCTCGCACAAAAGGACATAAAGAAACTCGTGGCATTCTCGAGTATCGGGCACATGGGATTCATATCCCTTGGCGTTGCCGCAAGCGTCCTTGCCGGTATGGAGCCAGCCAGAGTGGTTGCACACACCGGCGCGATGTTTCAGATGTTCTCACACGGAATCATCACGTGCGTCCTATTCGGCTGTTGTGGCGTGATCGAGCATCATACGCACACAAGGATCATAGACGACCTCGGCGGACTCACCAAGAAGATGCCGAAGTTTGCGATCCTGATGGTTGCCGGATTCTTCGCATCGCTCGGACTGCCGCTCTGCAGTGGATTTGTGGCAGAGTTTGGTATACTCAGTTGAAGCTACCACACTATGCCGATCTTCGTGATCCTTGCTGCAATAAGCATACCGTTTACAGCCGGATACCATCTATGGGCTGTGCAGCGGACGCTGTGGGGTCCCTTCAACGAGTACCTCGGTGACATTTCAGAGATCAAGTGGTACGAGTTCGCATCACTTGCCGTCTGGGTGGTCATCTTTGTGGTGCTCGGCGTATATCCAGAGCCGGTCATAGGCATGATGCAGGATACTGCACACTACTTCCTGACGAGTGGTGATATTCTGCCGATAGGAGGGATCATACCATGAATTACATGGCATTACTCCCTGAAGGGCTTCTGATCGGTTTCGCAGTGCTTGTGCTGCTTGTGGGACTCATAACCTCCCAGAAGAAGATCCTGGGATATATAACCCTTGTCGGACTGCTCTTATCACTCGGACTGATCATAAAAGACTGGAATCTCACTGCCACATTTGCTGACGCGCCATTATATGGTGCGATCGTGGTCGATCCATTCTCGCAGATATTTGGTGCGATGTTTCTGATCGTTGGAGTCCTTGTTTGTATTGCAGCACTGGAAGGCTATGGAAAGCATCCGCGACAGGACGAGTTCTACTCGCTGATGCTGCTTGCAACCGTCGGTATGATGGTTGTTGCCATGTCAAAGGACCTGCTGGCACTCTTCATCGGATTTGAGCTGGCAAGCATCGCTACGTATGCGATGGCTGGATTTGACAAGCGTGATCCAAGGTCGATTGAGGCTGCGCTCAAGTACTTCCTGATCGGCGGGCTATCCTCGTCGCTTATGGTATTCGGCATATCGTACCTATATGGACTCACGGGCGCGACGCATATCGATACGATAGCATCCGTATTCGCAGCAAGCCCTGGTCTTGCTGCAACGCCTGCGGCACTCTTTGCGATAGTCCTCTTGATCGCAGGTTTCGGGTTCAAGATGGCTTTTGTGCCGTTTCACATGTGGGCACCAGACACGTACGAAGGTGCACCATCGATCGTGTCAGCGCTTCTTGCGGCAGGATCAAAGAAGATGGGATTTGCTGCGGCATTCAGGGTCTTTATCATCGGTCTCGTTGCGATGAAACTGGACTGGTACATTGCATTCATGATCCTTGCGATCGTGACGATGACTGTTGGTAACGTGCTTGCGGTGGTGCAGAAGAGCGTAAAGCGCATGCTTGCATACTCCTCGATCGCACACGCGGGATACATTGCGATCGTCTTTGTGATCGTGGCATACTACAAAGCACCTGATGCGGCTGTGAACCTCGCAGTTACAGGCGGGCTGATGCATGCATTCTCGCATGCGATCGGAAAGGCAGGCGCTTTCATTGCCGTTGCTGCGATCGGATACATGATCATGTCAAAGGACGGTGTCGATGACCCAAACCATGTCGACAACTACGACGGGCTTGGAAAGCGGGCTCCGCTGACTGCACTGCTCTTTGCGCTGCTGCTCTGTTCGCTCGCGGGAATTCCGCCACTCTTCGGGTTCACAAGCAAGTTCGTGCTCTTCCTCTCATCGATCGAGGCAGGGCTCCTCGGACTTGCGATCATCTGTGTACTGAACTCAGCGCTCTCGGTCTATTATTACGCGAAGGTTGTGATGCGGATGTACTGGGGCGAGCCCCGCGGCGAGGCGTTTATTGAGCCGTCGACGTACGTCTTTGTGATGGCGATCGCTGTTATCGCACTGATCGCGCTCTTCGCCATGCCAGATGCTGTGTACTACTGGGCAGAAGCCGCAGCACATGCAGTAACAGGGGTGTGATACATAATGCTAACAGAAGCACTATACAGAAAGATGATCGATGCATGCCACACCAGAATCCAGTTCGAGACGATCTATGGCGACATGGAGCTCGTCGCAAACACGATTCAGAGAAGCTCGAAATGGGCATCCCGATTGAAGGCGATTGCAACGGCAGAGGAAGACATCGATATGGCTGACTGCACGCTTGCAACAAACGACCTCTTCCTGACGACCATGCGAGGCGAGACCAGCATGAAAGAGTTCAAGGAACGGATCTGGGAGCTCGAACGGAGGTATCCAGAGGTCTTCAAGCGAGGCAGAATCGACAGCGGAACTCCGGAAGGCGCTGTAGAAGCGATCATCTTCCGGGTCGAGTACATGATCAACCGGTACGATGTCAGGTACCCGAGCTTTGATATGCACAAGAGCAACGACAGGTGATCGAGAAATGGCAAAACGAGGCTGGGATAGCGAGGAATGCATCGAGCATTTCATGCACGATAAGACCGAAGCAGGTGCTGCAAAGCTCTTCATCTGCCTGCAGGATAACCGAGAGACGATGGTCTGGGACGATGATCTCGGGCGGTTGCGGAACATGGCAGAGGAATGGGATGACTCATGGGCGCCCTTGATGGAGGAGATGACCGAACTGCTCGGGATTACGGACTGGGATTCGTACGTGCAGATGAAGACGAAGTATAATCTGACGCAGTACTAGATAGAGCTGCGTAATATGGGCGCGGTGGACGCGTCCATATTTTGTTTTCTTTTTTTGTGCTGTTGTTCGATAGGTTTGAGTGTGAGCAAAGACGATAGAGATATATACTATGTGGATAATGATGATAATAGGAGGATAAAAAAAAGTATGGACATCGTAACAATCGAGAAAAATTTTGGTTATTCGTTTGCCGATAAAAGTCTCTTGAATCGTGCTCTGACACGTAAAGCTTACGCTATAGAACAAAAACAACAAAATCAAGACTGCGAAGATCAAGAAGTGTTTAGCACCCTCGGCGATGCAGTATTGAAAGCAGTATTGGTTGATCTATTAATAAAATCAGGCTGTAAAACAAGAGATGAGATAACAAACAGTAAGGCGAAACTCGAAAGGGAAGAAACGCTTGCGAAAATCGGTCAAAGTCTCGGAATCGGGCCGTTTATTAAGTTGGGTGTTGGAGAGGGAAAACAGAAAGCGTACGAAGAGCCGAAAGTTCTTGCAGAAACACTCGAAGCATTGATCGGTGCAATTTATCTTGATAGGGGATATAGTACTTCGAAAGGTGTCATTACTGAATGGTTCGAGGGGTACTTCACCTGACCCCGCATATAGGGCTCGCGTTAAAATCCACAATTCCGAGCTACCTGACAGCGTGTCCAAGAGAACACTGGAAAGCCGATTTTATCTCTGAAAAGCGCCATTTCACGAGTGCAACCCGGGGCGGTACGAGATAGCGGCAAAGGTGGTGGATATCTTCGGCAATGATACTATGAATATTATTGAGGTTAGCGCATGAGACGGGATGCAGCGCTGAAAATCTTAAGGGAACATAAGCAGGAATTGGAGGGGCGATACGGTGTCACCCGGCTTGGGATTTTTGGTTCGGTAGCAAGAGATGAGGCTGCCGAGGATAGTGATGTGGACGTGGTCGTTGAGATGGCGCCCGATCTCTTTGGGAGGGCAAGCCTCAAAGAGGAACTGGAGACGATTCTTGGGGCAAAGGTCGATCTGGTGCGTTACTGGCGGCGTATGAATCACTACCTGAAAAGACGCATCGACATGGAGGCACACTATGTATGATAGGGCGTTGCTTCTGGAAAAGTCTCGAACAGATCGATGAGGCGTTAGCGAAAATAAAGCGGCGGTTTATCAACATCGATTCGCCCGACGATTTCCTGGATAGTGATTGCGGGCTGGACATGCTGGATGGAATCGCAATGATGCTTATCGCCACCCAGGGAGAACTTCAAAAAGATCGATAGAGGGGCCGAAGGGAAATTGCTTGCGCACTATCCTGACATTCACTGGTATGGCGTCAAAGGTGTGCGTGACATCCTCTCCGAACCAGTACTTCAATATCGATGCCGAGGAGGTTTTCCATATCTGCATGGATGATCTGCAGCCTTTTGCGTAACGCAGTACGGGAAATGATAGAGTAGTTGAAAAATGGCGATACATCCTGAAATTCAGAAATCTTTGCACAGCATATTAAACCCAGATATCTGCTGGTCTCGTTGTCCAGAATTGCGAAACCGCTCTAAAAGGTGAAAATCATGGATAAGAAGATAAAAAAATTGATGACACGCATAAAGGACCATCTAATAAAGCTGAATGGCGAAAAAATTAAGAAAGTTATACTTTATGGCTCTTACGCGAGAGGCGAAGCTACAAAAGATTCTGATATTGACGTATTGGTTGTGGTTGATGATTCTCTTGACCCTTCTGAAGTAAGAAGAAGTCTCGGCGACATTATTTTCGACATTCTTCTCGAAAAAGGAGAACTAATTTCCGTTATAGCAGTGCCCGAAAGTTTCTTTGTGAGTTATAATTCTCCGTTTCTGTTGAACGTGAAGGAAGAGGGTGTGATAGCTTGAAGGAAATAACTGACTTTATGAAAAAGGCGGAGAAGTTTTTAAAAACAGCAGAGCTTGCTTTAGATAGTGGTGATTACGATTCTTGTGTTTCACGGTGTTATTATGCCATGTTTTCATGGCGGAAGCATCGCTTCTTACAAAGTCCTTGCGAGCATCCACGCATAAGGGAGTGATAAGTTTGTTCGGTGAACATTTTGTGAAAATGGTGATTTTTGGAAGAGAAATAGGCAAATCCCTTACTGACATCCATGATAAAAGATTGATCGGAGATTATGGGGTGGGTTTTACGATTACTCTGGTAGAAGCTGAGTTTGCGGTAGTCGCACATCTCGGTAAAGAGATGGAAATCGAAGGTGAAATATGAGCATGGTTCGGTTGTGTTTGGCAGGAGGTGGACTCTGATGTATTCCGGTGAGGCGAATTCTGTGTGGCATACGAAAGGGGGCACTCTCAGCGATAAGTCCGCTCGGAAAGAATTTGGGATTACGCAAGAGGAGATTATTGATGCCATCAGGGACGGTAAGCTGCAATACCGCACTAATACCGTGTATGGGAACCCGTACCTGAGGCTTATCCGAAGTGAGGTTGAAGCATTCGTAGATGAAAAATACGGTACCGACTACCTCGCGAAGAAAAAAATCAAGAATGAGTTGGCGCAGACCAATAGAGAATTGAGGAAGTTAAAAGCTCAAGCGGCATCTCTCGAAAAGAGAAAAGCCGAGCTGATGGATATTCTCGATGAATGAGGGTGCTAAGGGCCCGTTAAGAATTAACCTGAACAACTATTAAGTACCATAACAATCTATTATTATGTCATGGAAGAATGTGCCATCAAAAA
>DTYY01000055.1 GCA_012961645.1 Methanosarcinales archaeon
ATCAGGATTTACGGCATGGATGCGGCATATAGAGTTGCAAAGGAGGCGGGTTTCATGAAAAAGATCGAAATCGAGGTGGAAAGCATAAACGATGCCGTGCGCGCCGCAAAACTTGGTGCTGATGCGATTATGTTCGATAATATGGATGCTGGATCGATCAAAGAGGCTATATCGATGCTCAACGAGAAAGGGCTGCGGGATTCTGTGATACTCGAGGCATCCGGCGGCATATCGATGGACAACCTCGTGTCGTATGCAGAAACCGGCGTGGATGTGATCTCGACAGGGATGATCACGCATTCTGCGCGATGGCTGGACTTCAGCCTCGAAGTCAGATGACCTGTGGATGGCTTGTGATTGGCAGGAGTGCCTGATATGAAACGTGAGATGACAAGCATCGATGTTGCGGTGATGGTCTCTGAACTGCAGCATCTGGCAGGAGCGCGCATCGAGAAGATATACAAGTCAGATGACGTGACTGAGCAGATCCGGTTGAATCTGTACTTGTTTGGTGAGGGAAGATGTGATCTCGTGATCGATCCGGGCATAGACATGCACCTGACATCGCATCCGCTGCCAAGCCCAAGGCTTCCGCCGACGTTTGCGATGACACTTCGGAAATATCTTTCTCATGGCAGGATCGTCTCGATCGAGCAGCATGAGTTCGACAGGATCATCGAGATCGGGACGATGCGTGGTGAAGCTGTAAACAGCCTCATCATCGAGTTATTCCCACCCGGTAACGTGATACTGGCGAATCATGAGCATAGGATCATTCTCCCGCTGCATCCGGTGACCTTTCGCGGGCGAAGAATCAGGAGTGGAGAGATATATAAATTACCAGATATGCAATTGAATCCGGTCAAAATCACATCTGATGAATTATCAACTCTATTTTCGGAATCAAGTGCCAATCTTGTGAAGACGCTTGCAACAAATCTGAATATGGGCGGCATCATCGCTGAGGAGGTATGTTCGGTATCAGGAGTGGATAAAAACCTTGATTGTTCCGATTTGTCAGATGAGATGACCCGGGCAGTGCACAGAGGAATCGTGGAGTTGTTCGGGCGGATACACGATCCAAAGCCGCATATCACGTACCTGGATGAGAAGAAGGTCGATGTTCTTCCGTTTGAAATTTTCAGATATGCAGATTATGAAAAACGATACTTTGATACGTTTAATGAAGCGCTCGATGAATTTTTTGGTGCATTGGTGGAGCAGCAGAAGAGACCACCTGAAGGACCTGAAGCAAAGAAAAGCCCTCTTGAACACAGGTTATCCCAGCAGGAAGACGCGATTCTGAAATTTAAGAGAGAAAAATCCGATTTAGAGGCGAAAGCAGAGACGATCTATACGCATTATCAGTTGATCGATGAATTGCTTGCTGCGATCGGGTCGGCACTTGCAAACGGGCGCGGATGGGACGAGATCATATCGATCATGAAACAGGCAGACCACCCCACTGCGCGGATGATAAAACGGATTGATCCGCACAAAAAAGCGCTTACGATGGAACTTGGCGGGATGGATATCCTGCTCGAAATCGAAAAGACGGTACCGCAGAATGCACAGGTCTATTACGATAAATCCAAGAAAATCGGTTCAAAACTGAGTGGTGCCATGCGTGCGCTTGAAAGCACCCGTGAACTGATGGAAAAAGAGGCTAAAGAAGCAAAACCTGTAAGAGAATCAAAGATAAAAACGTTGGCACTCAAACGTCCGAAATCGCGCTGGTATCATCAGTTCAGATGGTTCATGTCATCAGACGGTCTTCTTGTGGTTGGTGGGCGGGATGCGACGAGCAACGAGGAGATTGTCAAGAAATACCTCGAAAAGAGGGATATTTTTGTGCATACGCAGGCACCCGGCGCGCCGGTAACGATCATCAAAGCCGATGGTGGGGGGCAGGTACCAGAGCAGACGATCGCAGAGGCGGCGCAGTTCGCGGTCTCGTATTCCAGTATATGGAAAGAGTCGCAGTATACAGGCGATTGCTACTGGGTGCATCCTGATCAGGTCTCAAAAACGCCTGAACACGGCGAGTTCGTTGCAAAAGGTGCATTTATCATCAGAGGTAAGCGAAATTATCTCAGAAACGTTTCGATCAGCCTTGCGATCGGGATAACAGATGAAATGGAACTTATCGGCGGTCCCGTGTCTGCTGTGAAGAAACACGCAGGATATGTGATCGAGATTGCGCCCGGGCGGTTCAATCAGAACGATCTTGCAAAAAAGATCTACCGGATATATTCAGAGGCGTTTGGGCGATCGATCAAGGTCGTTGCGTCGCCTGACCAGATCGCCAGATTTCTGCCGCCGGGCGGGTCTGAGATCAGGTCCAAGACCCCGGATCTACCATGAGATCGGTGGTGTAACTGTTGAGTAGTTGGTGTGGCATGACCAAAACTCCACATGGAACCGCTTGTGGTTTTGACATCCAGCCACTTTGCCCACCTCCAATTTTCATTTGCATTGTCCACTGGCTTCATAGCAGCCTATCACCGGCACTTGGGTGCAGGTTTTCGGTTCTCTCTTTGATTTCACCAGCTTGGATAGGTACGAACTTTGCCAGAGGGCACACTCATGGTTATCTCCTCTGCAACCCAAGTTTCCCAAATGTGCATGCAACGAAAAACAACTGCAATCAGAGTTGATATCAAAGAGGTACGATGAACCATGATAAGGAAACACCACACACAGTTTACCGAGACCGAACTTGCCACCCTGCTGAACAGGGAAACCGAGATTGAAAAAGTGAAA
Organism: Methanosarcinales archaeon; assembly: GCA_012961645.1. Taxonomy (GTDB): domain Archaea; phylum Halobacteriota; class Methanosarcinia; order Methanosarcinales; family Methanogasteraceae; genus Methanogaster_D. The sequence goes on from DTYY01000055.1 coordinate 2,764, forward strand.
CCAGCCGTTTCAGCGATTCTACAGGATGTGAAAACCAGAGGCGACGCCGCGCTCATCGAATACACCGAGCGGTTCGACGGCGTCTCGATCTCCTCAATCGAGGTTGCAGACGACACTGTATCAGAAGTATTCGATCTGATCGACCCTGAGATTCTATGGCATCTCGAGACCGCAGCCGATAACATCAGGAGATTTCACGAATCCCAGCTTGAACCCGACCTCTGGCTGAGCGAGATTGCACCCGGAATCACCCTCGGACAGAAGACAACGCCCCTCGATTGCATCGGTGCTTATGTTCCTGGCGGGAAGGCATCGTATCCATCGACGGCACTGATGACGATCATACCGGCGAAGGTCGCAACAGTACCTGAGGCTGTGATCTGCACCCCGCCGATGCCCACAGGCGACGGAGGCATGGGCGACAGGAGCAGGGGTGAGGGGGCGCATCAGGTGATCCACCCGCTGACGCTTGCAGCAGCATCGATTGCGGGCGCTGACCGGATCTTTTGCGTCGGAGGCGCCCAGGCGATCGCCGCGATGGCTTACGGCACAGAGACCGTGCCCGCGGTCGACATGATCGTTGGACCAGGGAATGTGTATGTGACCGCGGCAAAGATGATGGTTCCAACCCGGATCGATTTTCCTGCGGGACCTTCAGAGGTTCTAATCATCGCAGATGAGAGCGCTCATCCCGATTTTATCGCAGCGGACATGATCGCGCAGGCAGAACACGATCCAAACGCAGTCTCAGTCCTTGTAACGACGTCAGAGGCGATCGCTGATGAGGCGTTCGCGCTGATCAGGTCAGGGAGAGCAGAAGCTCTAAGGTCTGAGATCATCAAAAAATCGCTTGAAAAGAGTGCGATCCTGATATTTGACTCGATAGATGATTGTATCGAGTTTTCAAACATGTTTGCACCGGAACACCTTGAGATCATGGTGAAAGATCCGCTTGGTTCATTAAACGGCGTCTGCAATGCCGGTTCGATCTTTGTCGGCGATTATGCCCCTGTTTCGGCTGGCGATTACGCATCAGGCACGAACCACGTACTGCCCACAGCCGGGCATGCATGGACGTACTCGGGTCTAAATGTTAGTTATTTCACAAAAAAATCGAGCATCCAGATCATCGGAAAAGAAGGGCTCTCGCAGATCAGGGATACGATTGTGGCGATAGCAGAGGAAGAGGGGCTTGACGCGCACGCAGATGCAGTCAGGGTGCGGTTTTCAGCCGATGATAGCGGGTGATGGCGCCTGCACCCCTGTTCGGTGATGTTCAATGATATGCAGCCTGTTTTCCGGCAAGCTCGCGCCGCTTCTTCTCGACGTAGCTATAAACCGATGAGTGTGGCGCACCATCGATCAGCATCCCGATCGCGGTCTTTGCAACATGCGTCTGCTCAGGGTAGCCGATGATCGATACGGTCTTTCCGTAGATCGAGACACTGACATGGGTCACAGTCTCGATCAGTTCACGCGTTCTGCCGTTCGTCCCGATGATCCTGCCTTTGATGCGTTTAAGCTCTTTTGGCGTGTTTGCCGGTATATTGATCACCTCCAATACCAGAAAATCGTCATCGAAGAGCACAATCGCCCTTTCTGGGCTGAAACCCCGTCCTATCGCCTTGACGACCTCCACAGCCTGCATCGCACGTACTGGCTCATCAGGGGCTAAAACTTCCACAGTACCTGATTTGCTGTCAATATCCAGTGTTGCAGTCGAAAGCTCCTCAATCAGTTGTTTGACGCTGCCTTTCGGACCGATCACCGCGCCGATCCGATCATGCGGAATTTTGACGTACATCAGCCGCCTAACCGCCTAACTTTGCATTGAGTTCGCCGAGTGTGATATATTTGATGGTCCCCAACCTCGAGACACTCGCTTCCGGAATCGTATCTGCCTTCAGCCCTGAAAATTCGTCAGGGGTGCCCATGTACACGCGAAGCCTCGCCATCGCATCGCGCCCTCGCATACGTTTGTACGGGAGCATGCCGCGAACCGTCCGCTTCAGGATGCGGTCGGGGCGGGTCGGGAAGTAAGGACCGTGTTCTGTAGACCCCCTGTCCATCTGTTCCTTATATTCCCGAAACGTGGTGGCTTTGGCGCCTGAGACTGTAGCGCGTTCGGCGTTGATGATCGCTATGGTATCTCCATTAAGCAGTCTGGACGCAACAACACTTGCAAGCCGCCCGAGAATCAATCCGTCTGCATCAATAATTATCCTGTCAGCCATAAAATCACCTGATTCACCTGATAATCCGTATATTTGATCCTGTGGGGTTTCTTGCCAGTAATTCCTCGATCGTGAGGCATTCGCCGCCGGCATCTGTAATCTTTGTCCGTGCGCCCTCGCTGAAGTTAAACGCGCCCACCACCAGCGGGTGGTTGACATCACCTGCACCGAGCACCTTCCCTGGCACAACGATCGTCTCATTTTCTGTGACGTGCCGGTTGATGTGACTGAGATTCACTGTCGCATAACTTCTTCTCGGTCGTTCCAGACGTCCTGCAATATCTTTCCAGATTAGAGCATCGTTTTCTCGTGATCTGGCTTTCAGATCCTCTATTAGCGACGCAATCCTGGGATCTGTCTTCTTATACCGTATTTTGCTCATGTTTCCTCCAAGACTCACACATCATCTGTGTTCGAACCTGTTTCTGGTTCATCCGCCATTGGAATGATGGAATGTAACCTTATGTATCTGCCGTAGAAAAAGTTTGCGGAAGATGAATGTGCACTGGTAAGAAGGTCCACATAGGGGCAAAAATCATTCAAACATCTTTTATCTTCTGGTTTCACGGGGGTGCGTGAGGGTGTGCGGGGATTATGCCCGTCTGAAAGACGACCAAGGACTTTATAATCCACAAATGACATACATTATAAGTTGTAGCATATAAGTTGCAGCACATTTGTACGAACCACTTTGATGGAGGAGAACAGATGGGACGGTACTCAATCGATGAATTCATAGAGGCGACAGGACAGCGAGATCTTGGAGAGGGTACGTTTGAACTGGAGCGTGATCGCCTGCTTGAGATAAATCTTGACGGTAGAGTCTGGACAAAGAAAGGATCAATGGTAGCCTACGCAGGCGACGTCAAATTCACGCGTGAGGGTGTGATGGAGCACGGGCTTGGGAAGATGGTCAAAAAAGCTGTTACCGGAGAAGGCGTGAGTCTGACAAAGATAGAAGGTACGGGAAAAGTGTATCTGGCTGATGAAGGCAAGAAAGTCTCCATAATCAATCTTGACAACCAGTCGATATATGTCAATGGCAACGACCTGATCGCATTCGAAGAAACGATCAAGTGGGACATTAAACTGCTGAAAAAGGTTGCCGGAATCATGGCGGGCGGCCTCTTCAATGTGAAGCTTGAAGGAACCGGCATGGTTGCCATCACCACACACTACGACCCACTGACACTCAAAGTGACACCTGATCAACCCGTGTTTACGGATCCCAACGCCACTGTAGCATGGTCCGGGAACTTGAGCCCCGATATAAAGACCGACGTCTCACTAAAGACGCTTGTTGGACGTGGAAGCGGTGAATCGCTGCAGATGGCGTTCAGAGGAGAGGGTTTTGTGGTCGTCCAGCCGTATGAGGAAGTTTATTTCCAGGGGACTCCACAGTAGGTTGTGATTAGGCTGTAGGTGGGTTTTGGGATATGTAAAGAGCATTGTTTACCCGGAAAACCGCCATAGCACATTTTTTAAGCTTGTGGAAGAGCTTTCATCGTTTCCTCTATCTGGCTCATTGAGAGGATCGGGTACACCTCGAACTTGACGTATGGAACGTACTTTGATAGCGCCATAAAGATCTCCTGTTCAGTCCCTTCGGCGATGGAATATCCTCTGCATCCGCCAGCGAACTCTCCCCAGTCCGTAAGTCCGCCACTTTCAAAGTCATCCTTGACCATATTCAGCAGCATAGTCCAGTTAGTAATTCGCTCTTTGGGATCGGCAGGCACTCTATTCATATCCAACTCCCAAAGTGTTAGAAACTTTGTCATTTTTCTCACCTCCTTTTCGTTATTGGTATTTCTATCATTGCGCCCCACCTCGGCGCTCTGATGCC
>DTYY01000056.1 GCA_012961645.1 Methanosarcinales archaeon
GATCGGGAAAGCAATGCGTGCGCTATCCGATAACATCGATCTCGCCCGCATATCAGGCATTGATGTGGACCGGATGGTCCTCTGGACATGGGTGATCGGTCTTGGGCTCGCTGCGGCAGGCGGTGTGCTTTACGGGCTTGTTACAGCGATCAGACCGGGTATGGGCTGGTTTCTTCTGCTCCCCATGTTTGCAGCAATCATCCTCGGCGGAATCGGGAATCCTTACGGCACGATGGTGGGCGGAATGATCATCGGACTCTCGCAGGAACTGAGCACCGCGTTTCTGCCCACAGAGTACAAGTTTGCGGTCAGTTTTGTCGTGATGACGGTGGTGCTGTTGATCAAGCCTGAAGGGCTTTTCGGAGGTACAAGATGATCGAATACGCAAGTATGATACTTCCTTATGTCACAACGATCCTTCTGTTCTCGTCGATCTACGCGGTCTTTGCACTGGGTCTGAATCTTGAATGGGGGTTTACCGGACTCATAAACTTCGGACATGCCGCATTCTTCGCTATCGGAGCTTATACGACTGTGATGCTCAACATTAGTGGGTATCCTCTCATCTTGTCGGTTGCTGCCGGAGTCGTTATGGCAGGGTTCTTTGGATTTTTGCTCGGGATACCAACCCTTCGTTTGCGGGAGGATTACCTTGCAATCGTCACGATCGGCTTTTCTGAGGTCCTGAGATATATCCTCTTGAACGAGGAGTGGCTCACAAGGGGACCGTTTGGGATACATGGGTTCGATCGACCGCTTCAGGATGTGATCTCGTACCAATATTATAATATTTTCCTTCTGATGTTGTTTGTTGTGTTGCTGACAATCGTCTACTTTTCCCTTGAGAAACTGGTGCACTCGCCATGGGGCAGGGTGTTGAAATCGATTCGAGAGGACGAATCCGTCCCTTCAGCCCTTGGAAAGAACGTCTTTTCATACAAACTCCAGTCGCTCGCCATAGGGTCTGCTATAGCAGGACTCGCTGGCGCAATGCTTGCGTTCTATCTGCAATACATAGACCCCGGCACATTCAAGCCGATCGAGACATTCCATGCCTGGATCATCGTGATTCTTGGCGGAACTGCGAGTAACAGGGGAACGATCGTCGGCGCTATCATTCTCTGGACTTTTTTTAGCGTAACAAAGTTTATTAACCCATATCTCCCATTCATGTCTCACCAGATGGGTGCGTTTCGGATGATCGTGATCGGACTACTGTTGATGCTTCTCATGATGTACAGACCGGAAGGGATATTCGGAAAGAAAGAGGAACTCGCATTATCTGACTGATCAGGTGACTCAATGGACCTACTCTCTGTGCGAAATCTACGAAAACATTTCGGCGGCGTGAAAGCGGTTGATGGGTGCTCGCTTACTATTGAGGCAGGGACCATTATGGGATTGATCGGTCCAAATGGCGCTGGAAAGACCACGATGTTCAATCTGATCAGTGGTTTTGAGAGGGGCAGCGGTGAGATCGTATTCAAAGGTATTCGAATCAATAAACTCCCGTCATTCAAGGTTGCACAATGTGGCATTGTGAGGACGTTTCAGATACCACGCGCTCTTACGAAGATGACAGTCCTTGAAAACCTGATGCTCGCACCCAAAGCCCAAGCCGGAGAGCGGATATGGAATGTCTGGCTTCGCAGAAGAAAGGTGAAAGAACAGGAGCGGCAGATAAAGGAGAAATCCAGGGACATCCTCCGGTTCTTTGAGATTTCACATCTTGAGGATGAGTACGCAGGTGCGCTCTCAGGCGGGCAGAAGAAGCTACTTGAGATGGCACGGGCGATGATGATTGATCCATTGCTGATGATGCTTGATGAGCCGTTTGCAGGCGTGAACCCGACGCTTTCACGGAAAATCTCCAGATATATCGATGAGCTGCGGGAAGCAGGCATGACCTTCCTCGTAATCGAGCACGACATCCCTGCGATCACAAGGATCAGCGACAGAATCATCGTCATGAATGAGGGCAAGATCCTGACCGAAGGTGCGCCTGAAGAGGTAAAACGGAACCGAGATGTGTTAAACGTATATCTGGGAGGAGACGGATGAATATCCTGAAGGTGAGCGACGTTGTCTCAGGATACACCGATCTCGACATACTCCGCGGCATATCGATGCACATAAAACCTAGCGAGATCGTCTCCATCATCGGACCGAACGGATCTGGAAAATCCACGCTCATGAAGACGATATTCGGGCTTCTGCGCATAAGGAGTGGTGAAATTACATTCAAAGGTGA
>DTYY01000057.1 GCA_012961645.1 Methanosarcinales archaeon
CGAGAAGTCACCTCACTGGCAGGAAACCCACGGCTTTTGCAGATTGCCTTGATATCGGAGTCATTGATATCACTTTTGCACATCTGCTTCAGCATACTTTGCATGTCCATTCAATCGAACCTCTTTTGGTATATCTTAAATCCTTTACGCCGATGACTTTTATTCATTATTTTTATAAGCAGACCATCGATTATAATACTTACCAAGCAACCATGACTCTCCGGGACACCCGATAAGCATGAAAATGGTCAGGGTATTCTCATAGCAGTATCACATTCCTCATCCACATCATCGCACTTATCCAATCCGCAGATCGTTCCATCCCTCCTGAGCATCATGCAGATACCACAGATTCTTGAAATCAGGTCAGTTGTGCGGTCTTGTGCAAGATCCTCTGCAATCCCTCTTATCGCATCCCTTACATCATCCTGAAAATCAATTTTAGACCCTCTCTTTTTTGATATATATTGAGAGATGGCTGATTGTGTAATTCCAAGTAATTTTGATACTTCTTTTTGCGATAATCCATTTTTAATAAGTTCTTCTGCGAGCGCAGCCCGTATGCCCGGCAGTACGTCCCATACGACTATTTCACATGGTGATTTCATCCTTTACCAAAACCTTTATGTGCTTAACAATTGTTAATTGATCTGTGAACATATAAAGGTTGCCGAGGTGGCAGAGAGGCTATGCATCCGACTGCAGATCGGATTACATGAGTTCAAATCTCATCCTCGGCTTTGAGGTGAAAAATGGAGAGGTAAATGAGATGAAGATACTGGAGGAGTTTTCGGTGTTTCATCAAGAGATACGAAGAAGATGGCTGAAACGAGCTTAAAGGAGATGCTATGACGATCGAAAAACTAAAATCCGAGAAAAACGCTGTTATTCTTGCTCACAACTACCAGCGTCCCGAGATACAGGATATCGCAGACTTTGTTGGAGATTCCCTCGAACTGGCGCAGCAGGCAGCATCCACCAACGCCGAGATCATCGTATTCTGCGGCGTTGATTTCATGGCAGAGACTGCCTGCATCCTGAATCCGGACAAAAAGGTTCTGATTCCGGATATGGGTGCGATCTGTCCGATGGCGCAGATGCTTGATACAGGAGATCTCCTGGCTGCCATGGAACAGTATCCGGATGCTGATGTTGTGCTCTACATCAACAGTCTTGCAGCAGATAAGGCTTATGCCGACTGTATCTGCACATCAGCAAACGCTACATCGATCGTTGCATCGATGGATGCTGATGTTGTGCTCTTTGGACCCGATCACAACCTGGCAAGATATGTGGAGATGAGGACAGAGAAGAGGATCATCCCTGTACCGGAGTACGGACTCTGCCCCACCCACCATCAGATAACAATCGGGGATCTTCTGGATGCAAAGAGCGCGCACCCCATGGCAAAGGTGGTCGTTCACCCGGAATGCGTACCAGAGATCCAGGATAGAGCAGATGAGATTGCGTCAACGAGTGGAATGGTCAGGTACTGCAGGAAATCGGATGCAGGTGAATTTCTGATAGGAACCGAGGTCGGGCTGCTGTACAGGCTCAAGAAGGAGATCCCAGGAAAGGAGTTCTATCCGCTATCAAAGAGTGCGGTCTGCCCGCAGATGAAGATGCATACACTTGAAAAGGTCAAGAGAGCGCTTGAGCGAGAAAAACCAGAAGTACTGGTCCAGAAGGATGTTGCAGATAAGGCAAGGTTGGCAATCGAGAGGATGCTCGATCTTTCGGGGTGAAGTGCATGGGTACGATTGTACTCCCATCTTCCATGGTCTGGGCAGTCGGGCTTGATCAACCTGCAACAGTGTACTTGCAGATGTACTTCTATGATAACCATCCGGTAGCCAACCACAATCATAATGAACACCATCAACACCTCAGTTCTCACACGAAGAGAAGCACTCGCAGCACTCTCATCTGAGCTTGACCGGTACCCTATACTCATTCTGCTTGGTCCTCAGGGGAGCGGCAAGACCACGCTTGCAATCGAACTCATCGATGGCCGCGTGGGGGCGGTCTTCGAGGGCAGGGTGCGGAGTTCCCAGCCGGTCATACTGCTCAGAAAGGACGTAATGGAGGTCATGCAGAGAGTGGTGGTGGAACACAGGAAGCTGCCCATCAAGGGGGAAGATGGACACATCTATGTGGATGTGAGTATATATGACGTTCTGAAAGCCCTGATCGAGGGCGTCTTCGATGTTATGGAACTCGGAGAGGATATGCTTGTCTCACGTATCAGGGAACTTACAGAGGATATCGCAGATGCGCATGTGCACGTTGTTGAGGTGGTTGCAGATCCAGACGATCTCAGAGAGAGGCGTATGAACAGACACATCGATGCAGCGAAGAGGCTCGGAATGCTTCTTGAGAAGGAACGAATATTCGGAGTCGAATCGAACATCTTGGGAATTCAGGGGGCAAGAGTCGGGGATATCATAAACAGGGACTCTGTAAGCCCGTATCTCCGGGGTCAGATATCAAGGACTCCGGAGGATTTTTATCAGGTAATACCTACGCGGGGATTAAATCTCGAGGAATGCCTCCGCAAGATGATCGATATCGCCAAAAATGATAATCGCGAGTCCGGTTTTCTCGTGTTGCATAGAGAGGGGAGAGAACAGGTGATAAGCGACATCCTGGTCGGGAGCAGCAACTCCATAATCGGAGTCACGATGCTCGAACTGTATGTGGGATACCGGCAGAAGC
>DTYY01000058.1 GCA_012961645.1 Methanosarcinales archaeon
CCCACGACCCGGGTTCGAATCCCGGCTCCGGCCTACTCACATATCTACCTGATCCGACCATCAGCCATGAGCGAAAACAAAAATCCCATGATCGCAACCGTTTGCTCGCACACAAGCCTTCAGATATTCGATGGCGCGCGTAAAGAGGGGTTTGAAACGCTCGGAATCTGTCTCGGAAAACCACCCAGATTTTATGACGCATTCCCGAGGGCAAAACCTGACAAATTCTTTTCTGTCAGCTCTTATCAGGATATCGTCGAAAAAACTCCTGAACTGATCGAAAAAGACGCGATCATCATCCCACATGGATCATTTGTCGAGTATCTCGGAGCATCAGAATTTGCACGCCTCGAAGTCCCGAGTTTCGGGAACAAATTGGTGCTCGAATGGGAATCCGACCGGAGAAAGGAGCGCGAGTGGCTTACAAGCGCTGGCGTTCCTGTGCCAGCTGAGTATTCGTCGCCCGATGACGCACGCGGTCCTGTGATCGTAAAGTACCATGGCGCGAAGGGCGGGCGCGGTTTTTTCATAGCGAAGAACCGGCAGGAGATTGAGGATAAGCTTGATACCAGTGAGGAATATGTTATTCAGGAATTTGTGCTTGGAACAAGATATTATCTGCATTTCTTCTATTCTCCGCTAAGAAAAGTTGGTTACCGTGTCGGGGATGGTACGCTCGAACTGCTCGGAATCGACAGACGGATCGAGTCCAACATCGACGAACTCTACAAGATCGGGGGGTCTTCGGGCATCGATCCGAGTTTTGTGGTCACAGGGAATCTGCCGATGGTTCTGCGGGAGTCGTTGCTGCCAAAGGTCTTTGAGCTGGGAGAACGGGTGGTGGAGCGATCGATCGAACTCTTTGGCGGGATGATCGGTCCGTTCTGCCTCGAAACGATCTGTACTGACACGCTCGAGTTCAAGGTCTTTGAGATCTCAGCGCGAATCGTTGCGGGCACCAATCTATTCGTGTCTGGCTCGCCATATTCAGACATGATCGAGCCGGGTCTCTCCACAGGCAGGCGGATCGCGCAGGAGATCAGGCTTGCGATCGAGATGGATCGGCTCGGGGACGTACTGTCATAGTTTTAGTGTTCTGCAGCGGTTTTGCCATTTGTACGATGCAGCAAAAACTAAGAGATGTTGTTTTTTTGGGTGCAGACGGGCAGAAAAAATGGTGCAGCTCTGATCAATGGTTGATATCACCCCAAACATCAACTGCGCCCCATCACGTCTTGACGATCAGATCAGGCGCATAAACGATCAAGATTTGAAGAGCATCACCTGAAATTCAGGAGTGCTTCGTTGCGATTATCTTTGCCCCGGCACGCAGTTCTGTAACATACGACTTGCCCGTGATCTCGATGTTGCCCATGGCATCCACGATTCCGGCTTTGATATTCGGTCTGAGCATGATCTTTCCACCCGCTACGATATCTCCGCCGATCCTGGCGCCATCAAGCACTGTACAGTCCTGTTCGGTCTTTACATCGCCCTCAATCACAGAATGCGCGCCGATGATCACACTCTCGGCACGCACCGATCCCTTAACCGCAACGCCCTTCCCAAGTTTGAGAGCGCCTGTGGTGGCAAGATCGCTCCAGAAATTGCAACTGGTGCCAACGATCAGGTTGCCTTTCAGGTGCACGGGAGCATCGAAGAAGGATGATCGCCTGATGATAAAAGTATCCGAATCCTTGTGCCTGCTTATGAAATCAGTCTCCATGCAAGAGAGTTATTGAGCGTGCGACGATATAAAAGTTTTTGATAACCTCTCATCAGAGTGATACCAGAAAATGCGCGTCTATGAAAACCCCCTGCTGAAACTCAACGTAACCATGCACGACGATAAGGTGCAGCTCGATGCCGAAGGCATGCTCGCCCTGCCGGCAAAACCGATCATCAAAAAGGCAAATAGAGTTTTCGCCGAAGAAAAGCCGATTCTCAGCGAGGATGGGAGGCTCGTCTTCTCGACGTGGATTCCTCCGGTCCCAGGTGCTGTTTTCGACCGAATGATCTCGGCGGAGATGAGCGCTCTGATACGAAAACGTGTGCCCGATCAGACCTCGATCGGGATTACTATGCGCTGCCCAAACGACTGCATCCACTGCGGTGCATCAGATGTCAGTGGCACAGAAATGCCGCTTTCGGTGATCAAAAACGTGATCGATCAGGCGCTCGATCTTGGCACATACCTGATCCCATTTGATGGTGGCGAGCCAATGATCAGGAAGGACATCCCGCGGATGGTGGCGCACGTGAATAAAGAGAGGGCGATTGCAACCTCGTTTGCATCAGGGTACGGGCTTTCCGAATCACTTGCCTCCGAGCTGAAAGACGCTGGCATGTATGCTGTCAGGGTCAGCCTCGATGGTCACGATGCTACAGAGCACGACCGGATGCGTGGGCGCAGCGGCGCATTCGATGACGCCATGAGAGGGATAGTAAATGCGCTCGGGGCGGGGTTGCTCGTGGACATGTTTGTGGTGGTCTCACCGGAGAACATCGATCACCTGGATGATTTCTATTCACTTGCCTGCGATCTCGGTGTGCACGAGGTCTCGCTGTACGAGATCATTGCTGTCGGCAGATGGATGGATCATGAGGACGAGGTGATCACGTCAGGTGATGTTTCCAGGCTTAAGGATTTCCAGAAGAGGATTAATGGTCAGCCGGACGGTCCGAGGGTCACAGCGTTTCCATATTTCATGGGTCCTGATCTGTTTGGCTGCTTTGCTGGCAGACGCTGGGTGCACGTAACAGCGGCAGGAGACGTGCTTCCGTGCGCCTACACGCCGTTATCGTTTGGAAACGTATGTGAAGAGCCGCTTGGAGAGATCTGGAAGCGGATCGGCAAACATCCGGCGTATAAAGAGGCTGCAGACTACTGCATGATGCGAAACCCGAAATTCAGGGAGCAATACATTCGTTCGATCCCAGAAGGCGCGGAGATGCCGTATCGGGTTTGATAAGCTTAAAACGGCGATGTCCGCCGGAATCACTCATACCGCAGAGCATCAACTGGTTTTAGTTTTGAAGCCTGATAGGCTGGAATTGCTCCTGAAAGCGTGCCAATACCAACCGCTACAAGTAGCGAAAGCAAAACACTCTCTATTGTAACCACTCCTCCTGAAGCAAAACGTCCGGTAATGCCTCCGCCGCCCATAAGAGCAGGTAGAACGCCTGATAGCAGGTAACCCAGAATAATCCCAATGATGCCTCCGATGAGCCCTATTAAAAAAGCGTTCAACAAGAAGATTGCAAGGATGTCCCTGTTTCTTGCACCAAGCGCTTTCATGATACCAATTTCTTTTGTTTTCTCAAGAACTGATGTAAACATGGTATTGGCAGTGCCTACAGCCCCGACAAGAAGCGCGACTGCTGCTATGGCTGTTAAGAACGTCGTCATTGAACTGACCATTTCAGATCTTGTCTCTTCCACCTGTTTGGAGGAGGATATCGTAAAATCCTTATCTTTTTCTGTAACATGCCTTGCCATCATCAACTTTTGTTCTATTGTTTCAATGGCATAATCAAGCTCATCCTCGTTCTTGATTTTAACGGTAATTGAATCATATACATCGTTTTCTTTATCATCCAGGACCTGATACGCCATCTGAATCGGCATATAGATATTTGTTGACTGATCATCAAGTATCCCAACAACCCTGAAGGAACTGCCCTCAATGGTGATCATCTTGTTGATTCCAAGAGGGCTGTCAAAATAATCATCCGCCAATCTTCCTCCGATGACGATCACGTTCTGGTCAGCGGACCCAAGCATTCTGCCTTCTCGTATCTCCGAAGTGGTTATTTGAGCCCAGACTTTCTGATCCACACCAGTGAGCGTCACAGATCCGCTTTTTCCTAAATAGTATGCCTCAACACTCCCCTTAATTTCTGTATTAATTAATGAAATATCCAGAATACTTTTTAACGCCTGAAGATCTGTTCTGTCCAGCACCACTTCTTCCTCGGTGGCAGTGGCGCTATCTATATGATACATTCCCGGTGGTCCTCTGCCTCTTGAAAGTCCAGGGGTGATTGTCAGGATATCTCCGCCCATTCCGCTCAATCGGGAGGTGATATCCTGTTCCATCCCTTCACCGATGGACATAATGGCAATCACTGAAGCTACGCCAATAACAACGCCTATTATTGTTAGCCAGCTTCTCAGCTTGCTGTGCATGACCATGTTCAGCGCATGCTTAAAGGCTTTGCTGAGCTTCATTTCAATTCACATCTCCAATTCTATTTTCCCATCTGCTTTCTTTTAAACTTTCCAAAGAAGTCTCCCGCCATCTTCTTATATGTGTAATCCGGATCGTTGAGTCTCTCTTTCTTGTATCGGTTATGCACGACAACGAAGATTGCGAGCGCAATGATCCCCACGCCAATCCAGCTTACGGTCGTCGCTGTTTTCTGCATGGCGGCACCAGAAGCACCAGCCCCTCTGGGTCTGCCACCATACACCATTCCGTTCGATGATGAAGCCGTCGTAGAAGGATTGATATCCACTTCCTTGGTTATTGTATGTCTTTCACCCTGCGTGTCAGTGTAAGAAATATCAATCTTCAATGCGGATGGCTGGTTTGCAGACAAAGATGGAGGGGCTTGACTTGATTCATTGTTTTCAGATGGTCTCTGCAAAGCGCCTCCTGCTTCCTGTCGCAGATTAAAGCTTGCAATGGTATAATCACCCGTGTTAAGGTTGCCTATGATGACAGAGTCAATTCCGCTCACCTTCCATCTTTTCTGATCCGGGATACTCACCGTTACTGAGTTAGCAGAAACACTTCCGATGTTTGCGATGGAAAAGGAAGTTTCGTCTGCAGAACTTCCAGAGAACGCCACATCAAAGTCAGTCTCTCCGCCAACAAAAATGCCTGCTGTTGTGCTTATTTCGCTGGTATTGGATTCATAGTCTTCGAATTTCAGGTTCAGGTCTATCTGATACAGACCCGGATCGGCATTTATATCGGCTATAACGGTATAACCGACCTCCACAGATTCGTCCACATCAAGATACTTGATGTATTTTGTATTATCAGAATACACAGGAAGAATGACTCCATCGGGGTCGTTCCATGAGAATACCATATTCTTCAAAGGAGAGTTTCCTGTGTTTGTGATAACAAATTCAAGGGGTTCCTCTCTGGCGAGATCGATATTTGCTCTGCTTATCGTTATTATCTGAGCGTATTCCTTTCCTCTGACCTCGATATCGACGGTTTTTGTACTGGATGTTCCGGTACCGTCCCGTATCCTGATGTCAAGCTCATAAACGCCTTTGGGTGCATCTTTGTCAACGAACAGTTTCAATTTGATGATAGCCGCATCCTCGTCCGTCTGGCGTGATCTGAGATACGGGATCGTTTTGCTCAACGACTCTCCCGGAACCTGAGCAAAAGGATACTCTGGCTCCACTTCAATAATTACGTTTTCTGCATCGTCATATCCGATATTCTGCACGTTTAACCTGATCTCAACAAGTTCACCGGGTCTTGAAGGATCAGGGGTCTGGCTTATCAGGTCTGCAACAACTGCTACGTCAGCTGCTGCAGCACTACCCATTGCTAAGATCAGCAGCGAGATTGCTAACAGAATCCGTTTCATCTTCTTCATCTCCTTTACGTATATTCCACTTTCTCGATCTCGCCATCTTTGATATAGACCACTTTCTCGGCATATTTAATGAGATCGAGGTCATGTGTGACGACGATGATTGTTTTTCCCTCGTTCGTATGGAGTTCATTCAGAAAGTCCAGTATGTACCTCCCTGTTTTGCTGTCCAGGTTTCCTGTTGGTTCGTCAGCCAGGATTATATCCGGATCAACTGCTAACGACCTTGCGATAGCCACCCGTTGTCTCTGCCCCCCTGATAGCTGCGAAGGCATATGATATACCCGATCTTTCAGCCCCACCATCTCCAGTAATTCAAGAGCCCTCTGCCTTGCAACCCCATTATCAACTTCCTGAAACTCCATGGGTAACATCACGTTCTCCAGTACGCTCAATGTTGGAATGAGGTTGAACTGCTGGAAGATGAATCCGATCTTTCTTCCTCTGATCTGTGCCAGATCCGATTCACCGAGTCTGGAGATGTCCCGAGCATCCAGGCAGATCGAACCTCTGCTTGGCAGATCCAGACACCCGATCAGGTTCATCATGGTGCTTTTGCCACTTCCGCTTGGTCCAAGGACCGCTACGAAATCTCCTTTATTGATCTGGAGATCAACCCCTCTCAATGCGGCAAACTCTACTTCACCCATCTGATAGATCTTCCAGACATTCTCCAGATGGATAAGTACATTATTCTCTTCGTTTGATGCTTTCCGATTGTTCATCATTGTTCTCACCAAAAAAATAGGAAGAGAGGGGGGAATCAGATCATCTCCCCTCTTCCAGGGGTCCAAACATGTCCATGTCCGCCATGTCCGCCTGGAAAGCCGGGTTTTTCCGTGAGATTTCCCATCGGTTCACATTCTCTGTCCTGTCTTGCCTGATGAAGCTGAACCAGCCTCTCGAAATCATCCTCATCAAGGATCTTATCATGAGTTACGGACTGATTCCCTACGGCTTCTTTCCATGCTTCATAGTCTCCTTCTTCAAGCGCCTGCTCCATTGTTTCTCTCTGCGCTCGCTCTTCATAGATGGCTTTGTGTCTCTTAACAAGCATGTTGAAGTTCTCTTCTGTCAATTGAGCTGACATCGCTTCCTTCCATGCATTGTAGTCGTTCGTCTCGATTGCTTCCGCAATTTTCTCTCTGCTTTCAGAATCTATTCCGAAGAACTTTCCTCCGAAAGCTGATATCGATCCGATGGATGCTACGACAACCATCAGAGCCAGTGTGCCAAAGATTATTCTTTTCATTTGGGTCACCAAACACCATATCATCAGAACTCCTTTAAAAGCAAGAAGAAGGCAAAATGTATACTTCAAGTCCACTTTTCTTAAGTAGTGTCTGGAAAAAA
>DTYY01000059.1 GCA_012961645.1 Methanosarcinales archaeon
GAATGTCATTGCTGGTCGAGGGGAAGCCAGAGGTACCGTTTTATTCTGTTTACATCGAGTACCCAGAGGGATCTGAAATCCAGGATGTTTTGCTAACTGATAAATCTGGTCTGAGCACTACCACTGGTTTGAATATACCTGAGTCAAGTTTCATTGTTAAAGACAACTCTGGTGAAGAACAAGATTCAGCAGAACAAACGACTTTGAGTTGGTATCCTGAAGAGGATTATAGCTGGGAGATCATGGAAAATCCCGATGGCACCTCCACCCTTGTCGTAGTAATGTACCCCTTCCAATACAACCCTCTGACGACCGATGTCAGGTTCTACAGGAATTACAGCTTCGAGATCAACCACACAGTCTCTCCAGTAGCAATAACCACCCTGACCACTGACAGAAACGAATACGAGCAGGGCGATGCCGTCATGGTCGATATCGGGCTAAACTGTTCGGGTGAACCACGGGATATCGTCTTCAGTGCCTTGGTGAAGCGATATGGCTCAGGAGAGGTTGCCTCTGGCTTGCTTCTGCGCACTCTGAAGGACTTTGCAGGACACGCCTCCTTCTCGCCCCAGTGGGACAGCGGCGGGGTTGAGCCGGGATACTACTCGGTGGAGGTTACCCTTACGGACACTGCTGGCGATATCCTGGACCGAAAGACCGAGATCTTCAGGCTGGGCATATCATCCGGCGAGATTACAGACTTCACCGCGACGCCAGAATACTTCGAGATCGGAGACGAGGTCGAGATCGAGATGGCATTCAAGAACAACGGAACGGTGAACATCACCGGAACTGCGGTAATACGGGTGCTCAGCCCGACCGGATATGCAGCAGAAGAGTTCTGGCATAACGTGACCAACCTGATCCCATCAGAATCGGTCAGCTTCAGCGATACGCTGGACACATCCGGGGCGGTTGCGGGTTCGTCTTACACGATCACAGGATATGTCCTGTACGACAGCAGATCCACCGATCCGATAGCGGTCACTGTGCGGAACATGATCGCAGGTGACCTCAACGGTGACGGTACCATCACCACAGCAGACGCCGCAATCGCGCTTCGCCTCGCAGCCCGCGGCGAATACGACCCAGCCGCGGACGTCGATTGTGACGGGTGGATCACGTCACTCGATGCGCTGATGATAACACAGGCAGCAGTCGGTAACATAAAATTAGAAGGATGTCAATTAAAATGAACAACGGAAGAGTTTTGTCGGCATTGCTGACAGCGACGATACTGATCTCAACCATAACGGGCACTGCGAGCGCGGATGGAGGCGTTTGTTCCACTGAATCCAATCCAGAAGCCGGGTCTTCTGGCTATCCACTGATTTCCAATATCGATGATATCCTCGCGGATGGTAAACCCGTATTCCTCTTCTTCTATACCGATTGGTGCCACTTCTGTCACCAACAGATGCCGATAGTCGATGAACTGGAAGAAGAATACGCTGAAAAGCTTGCTTTCATCCGGATCAACGCAGGCGAAAGACCGGATTATGCAGAAGAGTTTGGGGTGGGTGTGCTCCCGACGATCTTTGTCATCTCGGGTAAAAACGGGAGAGAGTATGTCAAAGAGGAAATTACAGGTTTTACAGAGGAAACAGGGTTAAAGGAGATCATTGCTCTGGAAGAGAATACGAATCAGATGACGGTTGTACCAGAAACTCAGGGGATGGTAACATCCCCTGCCGATCCCCCGGGCGATGACCGTTCACACTCGAACATCACCATCACTCCGATGGCAGATATCGTCACACTTGACTTTGACTCTTATGCCGACAAAACAAGAATCGACGAACAATATGCAGGGCAGGGTGTCCACTTTCTAAACGACTATAAAGCCGGGCAGATCTATCGCGCAAGCCCGCAGATCACAGCCCATCCAAATGCCAGGACCTCCCCGAATGTTCTGGTGAACGACTTTTATGATATTGAGTTCGGTAGCAGTGTCGATGTCCCAATGGTCATCTGGTTTGAGAAGCCTGTTACCGGCGTGGGTATGTGGTTGGGGACGACTGAGTCGTGGTGCACCCCTCAGGCGACGGTTTCGATCTATGACTGCCGTGGCTCACTGCTCGGAGAGAAAACTGTCACGGTCAGCAGTGCATTCAACACTCCCCTGGAGGTCGATGACCCGCTGGAGCGTGTCCAGCAGGTGGTGATCGACTACGGCGACACGACCTGTCCCGAGGCTATCGACGAGTTCGCCTTCCGGTTTGGTGCTGGACAGTGCACAGACACCACACCACCCAGGGTCACCATCACCTCACACCCGAAATCATCGGTCGAAAACACTCCTGGTCAGACCATCAAAGGGACCGTTGTGGAGTCCGGTATCCTCAAATCGGTGAAGATCAATGGCGTACCTGCAGAATTTTACATGAGTTTCGGGGTGTACTATTTCTCTGGCAAGGTGACTCTCAAAGATGGGAGCAACACCATTACCGTGCTGGCGGAGGACGGATCTGGTCTTAAGCACAGCGATCAGGTAACGATCACCCTGGGTGTGCCATCCTCTGCAAGCCTTGGTCAGTTTCATCTGACCCAGCGCGGAATCATGCAAAACAAAGCATGTGATGTGGATGGTCCCCTGGTGGCAGGAAAGGATGCCATCGCCCGGATCTTTCTCGATGTAAAGACAGCATCCGGGATGGACACCTACGTCTCAAGTGTGGAGATGAAACTGTGGCGAAGGGAGCAGGGAGTCGATAAATTGGTTGACACCTTCTGGGGCACGATCTATTCGCCGTTTCTCAGCGGGTTTAACTCTCCGAACCACATGACCGCGATTCATTTCTGGATTCAGGGCGATAAGCTTGACTCTGCTGGAGAATACAGGTTCGAGTTCCAGCCTTATGTAGGGCTGAGCAAGGTTGGTTCGCCGCTCGTAGCTAACTGCGGTGGAGAGTATTTTACGTTCACCGAAACAAAACCCATCCGTTTATTCATCATGCCCGTTGAAGCGGGCATTTCAAACCCCCATCATACAGAAAACCATCTCAGGGACTACTTCAAGCAGATCCATACCATCGCACGAACCTTTCCTGTTCGGGATGGCTACAGCGAGCCTTGGCACGGGAAGAAGACCGGGGTTTACTATGTCGAGGGGAGCCCTCTTCGTCTCTGCGACGGGACAGAAGCTATGAAGAATAAGTATGGCTGGTGCAGTGGCACCGGCTGGAGATGGAGACTCATCGACAGAGATCCAAGCGGAGTTCTGCGGCGCGCAGACCACGAGAAGGTATACGATTATACGATCAAGGACCAGATCTGCGACCCCAAACAACCCACGATCGGCGGCAGGGTGCTGAACAATGGTGTAGTGGGGACCGACGCCGCCCATACCATCGATTTTGTCCCTGGACTCGGGATCTTCCGTGGTGGGGCTCACCCCCAGTGGGGGGAGAAGAAACACTACGTTCCGATCGACGAGGACCACGATGGACAGATCGATAGGGATGACTATCAGCACTTCATCTCGGAGTTTTTTGATGAGGATGACAGTACAACACCCCGGTGGACAACGGATCTGAACAAATACGACCACGGAGAAACTTATCGCCATTTCGTGGACCAGAATGGAAATCACTGCAATGATCGGAAGAGTGGTAAGCTCCTCGAGCCCAATGCCGATGTGGTGCATCTGTGGTATAACGCCAACAAGATTGCGTTCGGACCGGCAAGCGAGGCGATGAATGCATACAACAAGGC
>DTYY01000060.1 GCA_012961645.1 Methanosarcinales archaeon
ATGAATGAGAACGAACGTGCGCGGGTCAGGAGGGAGGTGCTTGGATTCATCTTCCAGCAGTTCAACCTGATACCAACGTTCACGGTGCTCGAGAACGTCGAGATCCCGATGGTGCTCAGGGATGTGGATGATGACGAGCGAAGAAAGCGGGCAGGAGACGTCCTTGAATCGCTGAAACTCGGTCACAGGCTCGATTATTATCCAGGTCAGCTCTCTGGCGGTCAGCAGCAGCGGGTCGCAATAGCAAGAGCGCTTGTAAACGACCCCGACATCATTCTTGCGGATGAGCCGACTGGTAATCTGGACACGAAGTCTGGGGATGTGGTCTTTGACATCTTAAGTGACCTGCACGACCGCGGCAAGACGGTTGTGCTGATCACCCATGACCACGATCTTGCTGAAAGGACAGAGCGAAGCATCCAGTTGCTGGATGGTGAGATCGTTTGAGAGTGCCTCGTTGTGACTTTCACCCATCCCATGACCAAACATCCATTCCTCATAATCGATGACAGTGTCCACAACCAGGATCTGTACTACATAACCAGGTTCCTCTCATATGACCGGTTCTTATATCTGAACTCTAAAAGCCAGGAGATCCTCCTGATATCGCAGATGGAGGTTGGTCGCGCCCGCAAGGAATCCAGGATCGATGACATCCGCTCGACCGCGGATTATGGCATAACCGAAAAAACGAAACGGTATGGGCGGGAAACCGGATACAACATGGTCATAGCCGAACTTCTGCATGATGAAGAGCTAACCAGCATCGAGGTTCCGCGAAGCTTCCCTGTATTCCTTGCAGATGATCTGCGGATGCGGGGAATTATGGTTGTGCCGGTCAGAAGTCATGTAGCTGAATTGCGCATGGTAAAAACCGAAAGAGAGATCAGGCATATCAAAAAAGCGCAAGAGTGCTGCGAGGCTGCCATGCGGCGTGCGATCGATATGATACAGAGAGCCAGGATCAGGGGCGGAGCGCTGTCAGGTCAAGGTCAGGTTCTGACATCAGAGCGGATCAGGGCGGTGATCGAGCACACCCTGATCGACTGCGGATGCGAATCGCACAGCACGATAGTGGCAGGTGGAACGGACGGGGCAGAGCCGCACAACACTGGCACAGGCATACTCCGGGCAGACGAGAGCATCGTGATCGACATCTTCCCGCGCCTTCACAAGGAGCGGTACTGCGCTGACATGACGCGTACGGTAGCACGTGGCAACCCTCCGCTGGCGCTGATCGAGATGTACGATGCTGTACTGGATGCGCAGTCTGCCGCAATTCAGGCGGTGCATGCAGGCATATCTGGCGAGGACGTCCATAATGTGGTCTGCGATCTCTTTGAGGATCGCGGATACAGAAAGCTGTTTCCTCATTCGACAGGGCACGGGGTTGGTCTGGATGTCCATGAGGCACCATCGGTTGCCACAGGGGGCGAGGTGCTGAAAGCCGGAAACGTGATAACGATCGAGCCGGGGTTGTATGATCCCGCGATCGGAGGCATCAGGCTGGAGGATCTGGTGGTGGTCACAGAGTCTGGTCATGAGAACCTCACCGCGATGGAGAAAAAGTTTCTGCTGTGAACGAGGGGACAGCCCCGATCTCTGCGGCGCAACGAAATTTTTTACGAAAATGCGGAGGGGAACCAGAGTAAACATCATCCAGCGCTTTTTAGTTCCAAAACATTAATATATGAAAAAGGGTCTATAATACAAGTGCAGTTATGCAATAATTCTGGCACCTCGAACTTTTTTGCTACATGAGAAAAAAATTTTGCCGCCGAAAAAATGTTCTGTTGGTTAAGAATAAGTATATGCTGAATGTAATCTCCACTCGCAATCCTGTAATATCGCAGGTGCAAAACCGTAACTGGCGGCGAGGCCCATGAAACAAGTTCCAACCGGCATACCTGGACTGGATCAGATACTGGAGCAGGGATTTACACGCCCGTCAACCGTGCTAATCGCTGGCACGGCAGGCACCGGCAAGACAACCTTTGCAGTACAATCCATGTTCGCTGCGGCCAAGGCTGACGAAACATGTCTATATTTCTCGGCGATATCAGAACCGATCGCGATGCTCAGCGGATACATGTCCAGATTTAAATTCTATGACCCATCGATGTACGAGAGCGAGAATCTCATATACTTCGATCTGAGTCGCGAGATCATGAAGAACAAGGCTTACGATCTGGTGAACATCATCACCGAGAATGTCGAGGCTATCCAGCCTGATCGCATCGCAATCGATCCAATCACGACGATCGATCTACCAATGACTGATAGCGAGCGCAGACAGTTCTATTTCGACCTTTTCGTCGGAATGAAAGGCTGGAATTCACTTGTGCTGGTAACTGGTGAATTCACAGAGCAGAGTCTGCAGACGACCCCGATCAGTTATGTTGCTGATTCGATCATACGCCTGTCGAACGAATTGAAGAAAGGATGTCGCGTGCGGTATCTCGATGTGCTGAAGATGCGGGGGCAGTCTTATGCAAGCGGCAAACACGTGTACCGGATCACAGACGACGGCATCATCACATATCCGACGCCTCCGCTCAGCGAGGGCGTGGTTGTTGCGCCGCGCAGGCGTGTGAGCACAGGCATCGCAGGACTCGATGAGATGCTGTGTGGCGGGCTCATCAGCGGGACGACCTCGCTGCTCACA
>DTYY01000061.1 GCA_012961645.1 Methanosarcinales archaeon
TGAACAGAGCATGGTGTACTGGTGTATCTTCGTCATCGCCCCAATAATTTCGCTATTTCCGAGCGCGTAGCCGATCCGAAGCCCTGTCATCGCGTGCGACTTAGAAAAACCATTGAACACAATTGTACGTTCTTTCATTCCATTCAGGGACGAGAAACATGTGTGTCTTCCATCGTAGGTGAGTTTATCATAGATTTCATCAGAAATAACGATCAGATCATAGTCTATTGCAAGATCGGCAATCTCTTCGAGATCCTTTTTTCCCACCGTTGCTCCGGTCGGGTTATTCGGATAATTGATCATCAACGCTTGTGTTTTTTCTGTTATCTTCTCCTTTATCTGGTCTGCCGTAACTCTGAAATCATTTTCAAGATCTGTGGCAACTGTGACCGGCGAGCCGCCCGCAAAGATCACGGTCGGTTTGTATGAGACGTAACACGGCTCTGAGATGACGACCTCGTCGCCACGATTTAATATCGAGCGCACCACGAGGTCTATACCCTCGCTAACTCCGGTCGTGATCAGTATCTCATCATCCGGGTCATAATCCACAGAATAATCCCGTCGAAACGCCTTTGCGATCTCATGGCGCAATTCGGGCAGCCCCTGATTGGTGGTGTATGACGTGTACCCGGTCTCGAGCGCATGAATACACGCCTCTCTGATGTGCCAAGGGGTCACGAAATCAGGCTCGCCAACACCAAGCGAGATCGCATCCGGTAGCTGATTTGCCAGGTCAAAGAACCTGCGAATACCTGATGGCGGCACACTCTGTACAGCATCTGATATCCGCATCGATCTCATGCTCTCTTGCCCCCTACCCCTCTCATGGCACGATCGAGAGGCGGTGGACGTGTTCTGGCTCGCGGAGCATTACACCATCCTCCTTGTACGTCTTCAGAACGAAATGGGTAGCCGTGCTCTGCACCTGTGGCAGGGTCGCAATCTTCTCTGCAACAAAGAAAGCAACCTCTTTCATCGATCTGCCGCGCACCGTAAGCGAGAGGTCATGATCTCCAGAGATCAGCCTGACCGATCTCACCTCTGGAAACCTCGAAATGCGGTCTGCGACAACATTGTATCCGGTTTCGCGCTCCAGAGAGATTTTTATCTCGATTACCGCGTAAACAAATCCGTTATTGACCTTATCCCAGTCAATAACCGTCTTGTATTTGCGGATTGTGCCGTTGGACTCGAGTTCACCGATACAGTCCTGGATCTCCCGGTCCGATCTGCCTGTGAGCGATGCAATCTCA
Source organism: Methanosarcinales archaeon (assembly GCA_012961645.1). Taxonomy (GTDB): domain Archaea; phylum Halobacteriota; class Methanosarcinia; order Methanosarcinales; family Methanogasteraceae; genus Methanogaster_D. Next base: position 1,257 of record DTYY01000061.1, read on the forward strand.
CTTATACCAATTTTAGGATTGTTTTCGATGATTTCCAGCACGTTTAACGCGAGATCCATCCCAACCCGCCTCATTTCTCTAAATACGCGGATTCGTGATCAGAATCGGTCGGTTCTCGCCATCCGGCATCAGCACAGTCCTCGCAGAGCGATCTCCCATCAATGGTCGTCAGCTGGTATGAATACTTGCCGCAGAGATCGCAGTTGCCTTCAAAATCGGATATCAGCAGCGACTCGCGATCAGATTCCATCAGTTCTCTGAGGGTGTTGCTCATCTCGGCTGACACCGCAACGATATCCTGGCTCGTAACGATACCGACGAGTTCGTCGTTCCGGAAGACTGGCAGCCTTCTGATCTTGTTTGAGAGCATCCTCTGGATCGCATCGCTGATCGGCGTGTAGTGATCGATGGTGATCAGCGGGGATGTCATGATCTCTGAAAGCGATACTGAACTCGGTTTTCTATCATCAGGGAGAAGCTTGCGAGAGATGTCACGTTCGGTTATGATGCCGACTGGTTTTCCATCTTCTGTCACGATGGCGCTCGATAGGTCATATTTGATCATCTTCTCGGCGATGTTTGGGAGCGATTCATTGATATCTGCCGTTATCACCTGTGGCGACATGACTTCTCGCACTGGTTTGTCAACGTCCATTCACAAATCTCCTCTCTTTTGTCAGGTAGCACATTATAGCTGTCTATTATAGCATTGATATCAGCCGTTATCAAGGTTGCGATTGTGTATGCATAACCCAAAAACGCGAATGCAGCCGCGGACTTATGCCACCATCCCTTTCCGCCATATATACAACCGCCTCTCGACAGAATATCTGAATATCCGGTCGATAGAAAGCGATATAAATCCAAGAAGGAGCATATAAGCCATAACGTGATCCATTCTATGAAAATTAGCCCAGTTGAGTATCTTATACCCAATTCCGCTCGTCATACCAAACATCTCTGCTGCAACCACGCACATCCATGCAACGCCCATCGCAACCCTGATACCGGTTGCAATATGGGGGATCGCCGAAGGAAACGCAACCCGCCTGATCAGGTCGTGGCTCTTTGTGCAGCCGAGCACCATGGCAGTCTCGATCAGAACCTTTGGCACACTACGGAATCCAACATACGTGTTGATCAGGATCGGGAATACGGCTCCTATGAACACGATGAAGCCTGCAGACGTGTGAGAGATCCCGATCCAGATGATCGCAAATGGTATCCATGCAAGAGGCGGTATCGGACGCACAATCTCTATGATCGGGTCAGCGATCCGGTTGATCAACTGAAACCAGCCCATGCAGATTCCAAGCGGTACTGCAACACATAGTCCGGTGATCATGCCGATTACGAAGTGTATCAGGCTGACCCTGGCATCATAGACCATGTTACGCCATTCATACGAGAATGACATCAGGACGTCGGTGAAACTCGGAAGAAAGAAGGCATTTTTCACCATATAATCTGAGATGAGCTGCCAGAGGATGATGGCAGCACATAGTGAAGCGATCTCAACCGTATACTGCCTTAGCAAGGACGCTATCTGCATCGGCTACCTTTGCTCACTGGAGCTTGTCATGCATATCTTCGAGATCTTCTGACTGCTTGCCCATGCGCGTCATCAGTTCTGCGATTGCAGCGTCAAGGAATACGAGTGTGGAGATCTCGAAGGTGGTGCCAAGCGGTGCAAGTTCAGAGAGTTTCGCATACTGCCCGAGCAGATGTCGCGCAAGATAGTCCCCGCCGCCATCTTTCGATCTGCCAAATATTTTTACGGTTATGTCTGCCATTCTTCCGAGGGAAGAGTCTGGTTTTGAGGTAACAACGATCAATGTCGCCCCGATTTCCTTGATAACCTTTCCGAGATCGACGATGGACATGGTTTCGCCTGATCCGCTGATCGCAACCACCATCACGAAGAAAAGGCTGCTGCAGGCTGCGACGCCCTCCACGCAACTGCTCGAAACGTTCAAAAAGGTAAAGAATAATCTGGTGCGAAAGGGCGTGCTTATTATCATAGAGCAGGAAACGTATACCAAATCTACCAGGATGGAACGCTTGCA
>DTYY01000062.1 GCA_012961645.1 Methanosarcinales archaeon
CGGGCTTGTTGACGATCCATGCGCAATCGATATCTCTGATGCGCTGCAGGATGCTATGAGCACGCTCGGGGTAACAAGAGAGACTCCTGGTCTGTGCGTCCTGACCGATGCCGGATATGCGATTGTGGATGGTAACACAACAGAGTGCTGCATCAGAACGATCGAGAGGATAACCGGATGCTCAATCAGCGATGGGAGCCTGTTACCGGTCCACAGATCAGTGGATAAACCGCTCTGGTTCGTAATCTTCGATAACGAGACGAAGGACTGTGTTTACGCGGTTTACGAGAATGGGGCATTCACCGCAACGAAGGTAAATATCGACGGAGAGAACGCGACGACCAGCGATGGCTGGAATGCGATGAAGACGGCACTCGGTTCTGATGCATTTTCAATCATTACGATCGCAAACGCATGGAGTTACGGAGCACCCGATAACTTTTTGAAGTGTTCTGAATTCCACAACCATATCTGCCCAGGACTGTCGTCCGGATACCTGATCGCGGAATATATCGGTGAGAATTACCCGCTGGGAGCAGGCGAGAGCTACACGTGGATCGGATGCCCGAACTGGTGCAAGGAGGATGCTATCCAGGTTCTTCTGGATTTAACTCCAGGAAAGAAGAGTCTGGTTGTGAAACAACGTCCTGGAGAGCTTTTCGTAAAAGAGAAGCCTTTTGCAGGAATTCTCATAATATGGAATGACACGACAAAGTTGGGAAGAGGTGTTGCTTTCCAGTATGATTGGGGAGAAACGTGCAATCTTTCTGATGTCAATCTAAGTGATTTCAAGCCGTCAGGAGGTAAAGCAAATCCCCTCTTCTGGACTACCAGGATAAAAGCCAGTTTCGGACTTCTGCCATACATAGGTCAGCCAGATATGTTTGTATCACCGGCTTCGGACGAGTTCAATGTCACATCTGAACAGCTCAATCAGGTGAAGATGGCAGGAGTTGATCCATACGTCGAACTCGGAGTTGTGGAGCCAACCGAAGTACGCGGAGACTTCGATGGCGACGGTAGGGTTACATCCGCAGACGCGTTGATCCTGCTTCAAGCAGCGGTTGGGAAGATAACTCTGTAAAAACACCAAAAATGAATAATAACAACAGAAGGCAACCAATATGAAGAAAACAGTATTGATATCAGCCATGCTGCTCTTCAGCATGGTATTCTCTGCGAGTGTGCTTGCAGAGAACGATGGAGTCGTTGCAACAAGCAGCGGGAAGACCGTGAAGATGGCGGGAGGTACCCCGGGTGGAGCTGACTGGGGTTATCCGTCCCCATTTACGTTCTACCCGAGGGGTCCTGGTTATTCAAGGATGAGTCTATTATTTGATACACTCACGTGGAAGGATGCCGATGGAGTCATACCCGCTCTTGCAGATGGCTGGAAGGTCTCTGATGATGGTAAGGAATGGACGTTATATCTTGACAGGAACGCGAGATGGCATGACGGAGAATTGTTCACCGCAGATGATGTGGAGTTCACCTTCGAGTATATGGAAGACCACGAGGGTGAGTCCACGTGGTTCGATTCGACCGGTTATATCGATGATGTGGAGGTTGTGGATGATTATACAGTCATTATACGTCTCAACGAGCCGATGGCATCGTTTCTGGTGGACATCGCAGGAAATGTGCCGATAATACCTGCGCATATATGGAAAGATGTATCAGACCCGCTCACATTCAAAGACGATGATGCAGTCATAGGTACAGGCCCGATGAAACTTGTAGAATACGACTCGGCTATGGGATCTTACCAGTACGAGGCTAATTACGACTACTATGATGGAAAAATCCGCGTAGATGAGTTTATATCGATGGAAGTTGCCGATACGGCAGCTGCACTGCAGACCGGCGAGGTTGATGAGGTGTCCTTCTGGGGAGCTGAGATAACGGCAAAGCAGACATTCGAGGGTGACCCGGACTTCGAGATAATCACCGGTCCGAGTTTCTGGGTGCTCCAGGTGATCTTCAACTGTGAGAAGTATCCGAATAACATCTCGGAGTTCAGACAGGCGATTGCACACGGAATCGACAGGGATGAGATCGTTTCGCAGGTTCTTAATGGCGGCGGTATGGCTGCGAATACCGGTATAATGCACCCTGACTCGATCTGGTACAATCCTGATTGCACGGTTTACGAGTATGAACCGGATACGGCTAACGACACGCTCGATTCGCTTGGTTTTGTGGACACGGACGGCAATGGGATACGGAACTATCCAGAAAGTTCCGAACTGAGCGGAGATGTCAGATTCGATCTCTATACGATCGGTAGATTTAGTAGGGAAGCAGAACTGATGGAAGATGATCTTCTGGTCATCGGGATCGGGGTAGACGTGAAAACAATCGACTGGGGCACGATAGATGGTTATCTTAAGGACGGTAACTTTGACGTGGCGATCAGCGGTCACGGAGGAATAGCAAATCCCCAGATTATGCGCGTACCTGACTGGCCTGCGAGCACGTACCATAGTGATGACTACGATTCCATCTATGCGGCACAGGAAGTGGAGATGGATTTCGATACGCGGAAAGAATTTGTCAATCAACTTCAGGAGATGGTTGCAGACGATCTTCCTGTCTATACACTCTACCACCCGTACATGTGGTGCGTTTACGATCCAGAAGTGCTCGACACATGGTTCTATACAAGAGACGGGATATGTATAGGAATCCCACTCGAACTCAACAAACTCATATTCCTTGCACGGTACGGTGATGCAAACGAGAACGGAAAGATCAACATGCAGGATGTGACCGCGATCGAGCGGATGATTCTGGGACTTGATGAAGAGACAGATATGGCAGATGCGAACCAGAACAACAGGATCAATATGCAGGATGCAACCCACATAGAACTGATCATGCTTGGAAGAGCGCCGATTCGTACACCATAGAGAAGGAGGTCGGTCGTTGCTGCGTAATTGCAGCAACACCTTTTTTACACCGATGCATCAGATAAGTAAACTCGTCTATTATTTAGTTATATTATTTGTAATACTATCTATAAATTTTTTCCTGCCGAGGGTGATGCCAGGCGACCCGCTCTCATATCTGACAGATCCCGGCGCAGACATACCATCCAGGATGACCGAGGAGAAGATGGAGCTCTTGCTCGCATACTATGGGCTTGATAAACCGCTTTCAGAGCAGTATATCAATTATATGGTCGGTATAATTCGAGGAGATCTCGGATGGTCGATATCATCAATTGTTGCATACCCTCATCCTCCAGA
>DTYY01000063.1 GCA_012961645.1 Methanosarcinales archaeon
CAAGGGGCCACAGGGCAACGAAAGTGCGGCCCCAACTGTGCAATAGGGTATTGTCCATAGACTCCTATCCCGATCGCTTCCGATCTGATCTCTGGTTTTTGGTATTCTTCTCTTGACATTGTACTACCTCCTTTTCTTTTATTCATAACACAGCCTGACCCAGAAGTGCTGAGTCAGTACTCTGCATTACCATGTAACTCCTGGAATATCTCCTCCACTCAGCATACCTGCACGCACTCGGCGATGCTCCAACGAGATCGCCGGTCTCGAGATAGACCACTCCTGGACATCTGATGCAGTATGGTGCCAGATCGCAGGTGTTGCATGTGGTCATATCCTCAGATCTAAGGCTTCGCAGCCGTTCCAACTCGTATGCTGGATTTTTATGCCAGATATCCTTGAAACTCTTCTCACGCAGATCTCCGACTGCAATCGGCATCATCACACAGGGGTATACGATCCCGCTTGGTGTGATGCAGCAGCCTGCCTTTCCTGCTTTGCAGATAAACCTCCTCGAAGATTGTTTCTCTGAGAGATAACTGAGCATGAGTTCGCCCTCATCTTCGGGCAGGTACTTGGCCATCTCCTCAAAGGATAGATCGTACTGCAGTGGCTCCGGCGAACCATCCCTTCTCGGCGAAAGCCCTGGATTCATCCTCGGATGAACACCCAGTTCTCGAGCAAGGGCTTCCATCTCGCTATATTCCCTGATATTTGAGTTCGTAAGTATCGTCTTTACAGTAACCTCTATCCCGTCCCGGGTAAGCCCTCTGATGGCATCTATCGTGCGTTTGAAAGAACCATCCACCCGGGTGATATAATCATGGGTCTCTGCAGTTGCCCCATACAGACTGAACTCAAATTTTACAGGTTTCAGTTTCTCGATCTCTTTAATCCTTTCAGGTGTGATCAATGTACCATTGGTCATGAATGTGAGCAGAAAACCTTTTTTTTTCGCATACCACGCGATCTCGAATAGATCCTCTCTCGTAAAGATCTCCCCACCGGTAAAAGCGAGAAAGATCGCACCCATCTCTGCCAGCTGGTCAAGTATATCCTTGATCTCATCTGAGGACAGTTCAACACCATCATCTCCTGTCACATAGCAGTGCCTGCATTTCAGATTACACCCGTAAGTGAGTTCAAACATCACTGCATAAGGAATGCAGCGCTCCACATACCTGTTCACCACCTCTTCAACCAGTCTCGGGGGAGATTTAATCATCACTATATACCTTCCGCAATCTGTAAAATCTTCCTTAGAGAGAGCTCTTCAGCAAATTCGAGCACATCTGCATGGGCTTCTTCAGAACTGACATCGAAACGTTCGCAGATCAACGATGCAATCTCTTCGAGGCTCTTCGTACCGTCCGAGAGCTCCCAGATCACGCTTCCAACCCTGTTGAGCGTATGAATCTCATTGCCATCGGTGGTCAATATAACGACCTCGCCATCGATCATCCTCCAGACCAGATCATCGGAACGCGCCGGGTAACTATGCAAGGAAACCATATTCATACCTCATTTTCACTTTTCAATTCGTCCAAACCATCAATTACATTCCAGAAGCTGTTATCAGGCAGAAACTGCAGTTCATAGAATGGCACCTCCTCTGCAACACTGCCACAGAAGTCCATCATCTCTGTGAATGCGTCTTCTCTCTTCGTTGATAGTAGAGAATCCGAATAGATGACCTCCTTTATGAATCTGGTTACAAATTCTCTTTTACTGATCTTTTTGATGATATTTTTCTTGCCATGTCTGATCAGAAATATCGCATCCAAAGGAGCGCTTACGTTCTCATTATCCAGATAATCTCCCCGGAAAGGTGTACTGTTCACCAAGTACGATCCATTCTCTTTCTTGATGATCACCACTTCATCATTGAGCACCGTGTAACCAGAAGAGAGACCGGCTATCGTGGACTTCCCACTCTCTGATGGACCTGAAAATACATAACCACGATTTTCTTTTGAAACTGCACAGGCATGTACCAGAAAATTACTATCGCCAAGGCGGTTCTGTTTTACTATAGTATAGTAGACTGAAAACAAAAATTGCTTAAAACCGTGAATACCCTTTCCGGAAAAAGTTACAGTGCATCGTCTCTCTTCCATGTCCAATGTTCCTTTTATCAAACCGAAATGAAAATCAAAACTATTGCCATCCACGGTCTTCGAGAGGAGAATAGAATCAGGCAGATCGCTCCCTTCAAGATCGCCTTCATTTAATTCTATATATATCTTCAATATAAGTTCGGGCTCATCTTCTGATATAAATTCTTTGAAATATTTTCTTGAATACGTGCCATACGCAGGGTCATCGAACCGGAGTGAGCAACAGACGTCACCGATCTGCAGCCTGCATTCTGCGTCTTCGATGGGTAGCATATTACACCTCTGCGATGTTACGCACATAGACATCATTATGGTATATAAAAGTTTTGGTGGTTGGATATGTGTTATGAGCAACCGGTTTTCAGATGTCATTATGTCATTTCACAACCGAAGGTCGCATCTCTGATCATACATTGTGCTTGGGCTTTACGTACACCGCATAAACCTAAAATGGATGAAAAATAAAAATGAGCATCTGAATGAATGATAGCAAAATACCAGTTCATATCATGGAATGAAGGTTGCTCTGGCGCGCGGCTGGCATGACCACAGAATCTTGATGGCACTTGCTTATTGCAGGGACGGTGGCTGGCGATCCTGATCCGGCGACAAAAAACCAGACCAACGCCCAATCTCGCCTAAAACGGAATTCCCCACAGAGGATACCACTTTTCCATCTCTTTTTCGATGGGGAGTTCATTTTCCATCGTTGACCGTATTTTAAATTCAAGATTGTTGTCTCTTTCCCTTTTTTGACCCATCAACGGGGCAAATGGGTAAAAAGTTCCTTCTTTATAACCATATATCAAATACACGCCCTTAAAAGCAAAAATAGAGCATAGAAGCCGCTCTTCAAAGTCGTGATCGATAACGGTCTCACTTATCAGGTGTGTGGTGGTTACAAGATCCTCAAAATCGTCATCACTCAGAATAATCCATGTATAGTTGTATTCGTCTGTTTGGAACTGGCAGGCAGTTCCGGATTCAGAAGCACTGAGTCTGAGCAGCTCCCTAAGATCATTTTCAAGTTCAGAGAACCGCGATGATTCAACCGGCTTAAAACATATCCCGGATTTTCCAGATGGCACAAAACCCATCGTCTCCATCGCCAGATATGCAGTTGAAAGCGAAAACAGCGAGTCTACCTTCGGTTTCCTGAGTTTTGTCCTTCCAAAGAGCAAGTCCAGAAACTTCATACCATTTCCATCTGTCTGGATATCTTTTCGAGCGCTGCAACTCTCTTTTCAAGTGATGGGTGCGTGGAAAAGAGTGCCATGATCGAACTTCTGGATATAGCTGGTATAATGTAGAATGCGTTCATTCCCTCGGCTTTTCGCAGGTCATCGGTCGGTACTCTGCTCATTACGCCGCTGATCTTCTGCAGCGCACTGACAAGATGGGATGGATGACCTGTGATCACGGCTGCCCCGCGATCGGCAGCGAACTCCCGATACCGTGAGAGTGCACGTATCAGGAGAGAGCTGATGATCCACACAACGATCGAGGCGATCCACGCAAGCATGATCTGACCGCCCTCACGCCGGTTTCCTCCGCCGAAGAATATCAGATATCTGACCAAAAAGAACGCTATAGTCGAAAAGAAGCTTGCAATGGTGAGCACCATCACGTCCCGGTTCTTTACATGCGTCAGTTCGTGTGCAAGCACCGCTGTCAGCTCATTCTGGTTGAGCCTCTGCATAAGCGAGGTTGTAACCGCCACCACCGCCTTCCCAGGACTGCGTCCTGTTGCAAACGCGTTCGGGACGTTGCTTTCAACGATGGCGACCCTTGGCTTTGGCAGGTCTGCTTCGATGCACAACCTTGACACAGTTTCATGCAACTGCGGTGCTTCGCTCTCGCTCACGACGCGAGCACCTGTGCTATACAAGACCATTTTGTCTGAGAAATAGTACTGTGCAAAGAGCATAATCCCTGCAATAAACATGATCGAGACGGTTGGGAATCTCAGGTACGATAACACTGCTATGAATGTGATATAGACCATGCCGAGCAGAAACATGGTCAGAAACATCCTTGCAGCCAATCCGCGATCGCGTTGCCATTTTTTCATTGTGTATCTCCGTTCATGTTGAGTTAATGTTTCATGCACATAATTCTTTCGATCTGTTCAGTAGTTCCGAATACCCCTACCTCCGAATACATTATATATTCTATAAAACATAGTCGTCTCACCCAACAAATGAGGTGATGGAC
>DTYY01000064.1 GCA_012961645.1 Methanosarcinales archaeon
CCAAATGCTTATGGTATGTCAGAATTCCTCCCGCTCTTCATCGACCTCCATGATCGGAAGGTGGTGATCATCGGCGGCGGATCGGTTGGCGAACGCAAAGCGACACTCTTTGGCAGGTATGCCAGAACGATCGTTGTGAGCCTCGAGTTCACCGAAAAGCTGCTGAAATCAAAAGAGATCGAGCGGATAATCCTGGACATGAAACTCGGTGATGAGGAGTTTGCCGATCTGATAAAGGATGCGTTTCTGGTGATACCGGCGACAGACGACCCCGCCTACAACGAGCATCTCGCAGAAATAGCAGGCTTGCTCGGGGTGCTGGTCAATCGGGTGGATGATGATCCCGGCGACGTGATCATCCCGTCGGTGATCGCCCGCGGCGATGTCACGATCGGTATATCGACGCTTGGCAGCAGCCCAGCACTGTCACGGTACAGCAGGAGGATGATCGAAGGGGTGATCACGCCCGAATATGGCGAGATGGCGAGATTGCAGAGTGAGATGCGCAGGCTTCTGAAAGAGAAGGTTCCTGATCAGAAGAAGCGGCAGCAGATCCTTTGGCAGATTCTTGAGGACGGTCTGGTCTGGGAACATCTCAAAAGATCGTATAACATGGCTTATGAAACGGCGTTGAGACACCTGCGTGGCAAAGAGGTGGTATGATGGAGTTTTTTGGAATCGATCTGGTGATATGGTTGGGGATTGTGGTTGCGTCTGGTATGGCGCTTCTGATTATATGGAAGACCGCCCAGTGGAAGGGCAGGTTCGACCAGTGGAAGAGGAGGGTCGATGAGCGGCTCGATGATATTGCAAGATATGGTGTGGAGCACGGTACTGCTCATGATGCCACGGTACATGATGTTGATGCCGTGGATCAAGCCGCGACCCATGCTCTGACCACGCCTCAAACCCTATCCCCAACACCAACAACAGCCACAACTCTGGATCCGACGCAGGCACAGGGGTCAGAGGATCGTTTGATCTCTGAACAGCAGGATACCGGACCCCTGCTCGAAGAGATCGATGCAAAGACCGTTATGCAGATGGAATCGGCGATGCTGGATGCGCTCTCCGGGAGAAAGGATGAAGCAATTGAACAACTGAAGGCAGCAGGCAGGGCGATCGGGATTCATACCCGGGATGACGTGGCGATGGCACATCACAATCTTGGAAATTTGCTGTACCGTTCAAAACAGTTCGACGAAGCCGAGAAAGAGTACCGTGATGCGATAAACTGCAAACCCGATCTTGCCAGAGCACACGCCAATCTCGGTTTTCTGTATCAACGGCTCGGGCGCCGTGAAGAGGCGCTGCAGGAGTTCAAAACGGCACTGGAACTAAAAGACCAACTCCCTGATGGGGGTGAACGGATCACACAGATCGTAGAGGGTCTCTCAAGAGAAAACTGATTATATGTGCTCTTCTATCTTTTGTTTGATGTGAGCCTTCGGAAGAGCGCCGACGATCTGCCCGGATAGTTTACTATTCTTGAATATCAGCATCGTTGGTATCGCGTTGATCCGGTACTTCATGGCAACGCCCATATTTTCATCGATATTCAGTTTGCCGAACGTCACTTTGCCTGCATACTCCTTTGCAAGCTCCTCAATGATCGGTGCAATCATCTTACAGGGTCCGCACCACTCAGCCCAGCAATCGACCACAACGAGCGGGTGATTTTGCACAGTCTCGTCGAGGTTCCCATCATTCAGTATCAATACCTCACCTGATGTCATTTTTTGTAATCGCTCCATCTTTCTCTTTCGAATTGCTTCCAATTCGTCCATGACTCAACATTCAAACACAGCACCATATAAATCCTCGCACGACTATCTGTCCGCCTCGATCCTCTCCTCAATCTCTTCATGAAGTTTCATAAGATCCCGCTCCCGCAGGCTGATCAACTGTTTGACGCTGTCCATCGTATTTTTCGCAGATCCGTCCGCTTTGAGTCTTCTTCTCGTGAAGGTCTGGATCAGCGAGGTGCATAATCTCTTATACGTGCCTACCTGCCGATCAAGTTCGATGTATCTGTCGATCGTCACCTGATCGACGCCAGATCTCTCTGCAGCCTCGGTAAACTCATTAAGTTCCTTTGAATAGGATGCGATATTCTCTATCGCCGAAATTAATCCTCCTTTTGTGACCGGTTTAACAAGATACTCGGCTATGTATTGTGCTTTCTTCTGTACAACCTCTGCGGTCAGTTGTTTCGCGGTAAGAATGATGACAAAAACCGATTTCAATCGCTCGTTCTGACGTATTCTATCCAGCACCTCCCACCCATCGACATCAGGCATAATAAGGTCCAGCAGAATCAAATCCGGTATCTCGTGCTCCAGTTTTTCAAGACATTCGCTGCCACCGTACGCAGTTATAATATCATACCCCTGCGACTCAAGCATCAGTGAGAGCAGATCCACGACATCAGGCTCATCGTCCACTACCATTATTTTTATGAAAACTCCTCCCTGTTAGACCCATTGCACTACGTTATGGATATCACTTGTATTAAGATTGTCGATTCGCATGAATGTATCTCCATCAGAGTCTATGTCACACATAACGATAAATAAGAAGAGAATGATGTAACTCAGGCGATCGGCGAGGATTCTTCGAAACGGAGCGGACAGGAAGATGACTGACACAGATAGCTACCTCCGGAGTTTGGTGATGGCGGACCCTCTGCAAGAGCCGGTCATTCGCTCTGCGATCCAGGCGCTCGCTCTATCTCCTGGAAGCCGGGGGCTGGACGTGGGATGCGGAATTGGCTTGCAGTCTCTGTTGCTTGCAGAGTCTGTGGGAGGAGCGGGACAGGTCACAGGCATCGATCTGTCTCCAGAGTTCATGGTCTACGCAACGGGCATTGCAGAGAAGGCAGGCATGTCTGAACAGGTCTCCTTTCAGGAAGGGGATGTGAAGAGCCTTCCCTTCGACGACGATACCTTCGACTGGGCATGGAGTGCAAACTGCGTGGGATATGCACCCGGAGAGCCCTTGCCGATGTTAAAAGAGCTTGCACGGGTGGTAAAGCCCGGCGGAAGCGTGGTCGTCATCGCATGGTCATCTCAACAGATGCTTCCTGGCTATCCACTGCTGGAAGCACACCTGAATGCGACATCTCCAGGGATTGCGCCTTTTTCCCGCGAGATGAGACCAGAGTTGCATTTCCTGCGTATGGCGGGCTGGTTTCGTGAAGCGGGATTGGAGGAGATCACTGTCCGGACCTTTGCAGGTGATGTCTGTGCCCCGCTATCTAATGATATCAGGAGCGCTCTGATTGCACTTCTTGAGATGCGCTGGACTGGTGTGCAGCCTGAATTGTCAGAGGATGACTGGGCGGAGTTTCAGCGTCTTTGTCTGCCTGAGTCGCCGGATTTCATCCTGAATCTTCTGGATTACTACGCGTTCTATACGTATTCGATGTTTCGGGGGAGGGTGCCCCGGGTAAACGTTTCGGATGGAGTGTGAAAGCTTCTGGATGGACCTCGAGGCTGGGATAGGGATTGATGTCGGGGGTATCGATGCCAATCTGCTTGCAGAAAGTCCCGTGTAACACATCATCGCTGCTCCAGCGGATTTTAGGAGGAGCTCCGGGCGTATGCAAAGAAACCGGGTCTTTGCAATGCGTGGTTCTGCGGACGAACAGATGTTTGCTTGAAAGAATGTTTCACGCTGCAATGGCAGAATATATCGAATCGGTTGACCATTCACGTGGTACGTCTGCTGTGGTGCGGTATCTGGTCGATGAGATCTTTATGCCTGGTGAAAAAGATGTGTAACGTCTCTTTAGCACTATATAAACCCTGCACTATACCTCAAGATCCGGAAGTTTATCGCCATCAGCCATGCTAAAAATCTCGACCAGCGTCCGAGTTTCGCTATCAAGCCCGCTCAATTTCTTGTGAACCTCTATCTCCGCCCCCGTTCCAACGACGATATGTAC
>DTYY01000065.1 GCA_012961645.1 Methanosarcinales archaeon
AGACATCACTAGGTCGCGAGTTCAAATCTCGCCCGGGGCTTTTTTGGAAAGATATGGTAGTCGTTTTATCTGTTCCACCTCTTTGAGGTGGTCTTCTCTTTTGATCAACTGTTATCACGCAAATAGAAGCAATCAGAGCCATAGTTTGAGCAAACCCAACCTTCTCCACACCCTTAAGGAAAAAACGCAAAAATTATTATATGGAGCCATGTGGAAGAGTACAACAATTCTCGACATGTCTCCTGATGCCAGAAGAGTGGATGAGACTTATACGATTGGATGCGAAAGTCCAGATCCTGCTGTAACAAACCCACATGCTCGAAATAACAATCCACGGACGAGGAGGTCAGGGCGTGGTTGTGACCTCCCGGATACTTGGAACCGCTGCTCTGTATGATGGACTCTACGCACAGGATTTCCCGCTCTATGGCGCTGCAAGACGTGGCGCGCCGGTCATGGCGTTTGTCCGCATCGACGACGAACCGATCCTCCTGAGAGGTCATATCACAAATCCTGATATCTTAATACTGCTCGACGAATCAATAATCGAAGTCAAGGACGTCTTTTCAGACTTGCCGGACGATTGCACCATAATAATAAACACTACCAGAAAAATTGGGGACTTTAAAGATGCATATCCTGAAATAAGAGATTTCAAAACCTACTGCGTCGATGGTACCGGTCTGGCACTCACGTATCTGAAGAAACCAATCCCGAACGTGGTGATCATCGGATTTCTCATCGGAATAACAAATCTGATCACGATTGATGCGTTCAAGGCGGCGGTCAGAGACGAACTCGGGAAGTATTCAGAGGATCTGATCGCTAAAAACATAGAAGGCGCACTGAAAGCATACGAGCTGGTGACATGAAGATAATCAATATATCCTACGATGGAACTGCAGGCGTTCCTGTGGTACGGGAGCCTGCAAGTGCGCTTAGAAATAATACAGGGACATGGAGGGTCTTCAGACAGGTCATCGACAAAGATAAATGTGTGAGGTGCGGCAGGTGCTGGGTCTTCTGTCCGGAAGGCGCCATACATGTCGATGATGACGATATCTGGATCGACTATGATCACTGCAAGGGATGCGGGATCTGTGTCACTGAATGCAGGTTCATCACAGCCCGGAGGGAGGAATAGGTATGAGGCAGATGATCACCGGAAATGGCGCTGCCGCGTGGGGGGCAAGGCTCTCAAGGGCTGAGATAATCCCGAACTTTCCGATAACCCCCCAGACAGCGATAATAGAGGAGATCGCATCATGGATCGCTGAGGGCGAGATGAACGCAGATTTTCTGCCGATGGAATCAGAGCACAGCGTGATGAGTGCTCTTGCAGCCGCATCATCTGCTGGCACGCGTGTCTTCAGCGCCACGAGTTCGCAGGGACTGATGCTTATGACCGAGATGATGTTTATAACGAGCGGTCTCAGACTGCCTGTGATGCTGGTCAACGTCAGCAGGGGGCTCTCCGCCCCGATAACGCTCTGGTCTGATCATAACGACGCACTTGTGCAGCGGGATTCTGGCTGGCTCCAGATATTCTGCTCGAACAATCAGGAAGCACTGGACAGCGTGGTGATGGGATACAGGATAGCAGAGGACAACGATGTCTTGCTGCCGATGATGATCAATCTCGATGGTTTCACGCTTTCCACCACAAGAGAACCTGTAGAGATTCCGGATCAGAGTGAGATAGATGATTTTTTGCCTGCTTATGATCCAGAGCATACCATTCTGGATCCAAAGGAGCCAATGAGTGTGGGGTGCGTTGTTTTTGATGAATACATGTACTTCAGATCGCAGCAGCGCATGGCGATGCAGAATTCGAAAGGTCTCATAAAAGATGTCTGCTCGGAATGGGAGAAGATGACCGGACGAGGCTACGGGCTTGTCGAACCCTATTTTACGGAGGATGCAGAGCGTGTGCTTGTGATCTGCGGTTCTGAATCAGCGATACTCAAATACACGATTGACAAACTCAGAAAGGATGGAGAAAGGGTTGGAATGCTCAGGTTGAGGGCAATACGACCATTTCCATGCGAGGAGATCATCGATGCGCTCTCTGATGTGGAAGAGATCGGCGTCATCGACCAGGACGTCTCCCCGGGCAGCGGAGGGATCATTGCAACAGAAGTGAAAGCCTGCCTCGGAGGAAGGAATGTCACAAGTTTCATTGCAGGACTTGGAGGCAGAAGGATCGGAGTCGAGAAATATGAGAAGATCTTCAGAAGGCTTGGAAGAGATGTAGAGGAGTGGATATTTTGAAGAAATTGACCGATATACCGATGGAGGACTACCTTGTCGGAGGGCATGTCGCATGTCAGGGATGCTCTGCGTCATTGGGCTTGAGGCTTGCGTTAAAAGTTCTCGGAAAGGACACAATCGTCATCAATGGCTCTGGCTGCATGACCCTCCTTCCAGTCTATCCCAATACGCCGCTTAAGGTTCCATGGATTCACCTTGCTATCGAGAATACTGGAGCAGCAGGCACGGCACTGTATTATGCACTGCGGAGAAAGAATATCAAAGCAAATATACTGGGTTATGCTGGCGATGGCGCCACGTATGACATCGGAATACAGAGCCTATCAGGAGCAGCAGAGAAGAACATCGATATGATCTACATCTGCTACAATAACCAGTCATTCGGAAACACAGGACACCAGCGTGCAAGCTCAACGCCGCGTGCGTCATACACAACGACAACGCCTTTTGGGAAGGTTGAAACCGCGAAGGATATGCCAAGCATAATGGCAGCGCACAGGATACCATACATTGCAACCGCATGCCCGTCTTTCCCGATCGATTTTCTGAATAAAGTCGAGAAAGCGGCTGAGGTTGCGGGGATGGCGTTCATCGATCTTTTGGTGCCGTGTCCTGTTGGCTGGGGTTTTGATCCGGCAGATGGGATCGATATCGGGAGACTTGCGGTGAGAACAGGGATGTGGAAGCTATACGAGATTGTGGATGGCAGGCTCAATCTGACTTACATACCTGAGAAGAGAAGGAAGGTCTCAGAGTATCTGCGAGCTCAGGCGCGGTTTTCGCATCTTTCGGATGAGGATATCGAGAAGATACAGGCGGAGGTCGATTGTGAATGGGAAGAACTGGAGGAGAGGGGATATGGATATGAGCTTGGGATTTTTGTGAATAAACGCCATCCGAATATGTGAATTCGTATATACCCCGGTTATACTCCCGGATTTGTGCCTGGTGGAAGCAGCATAATTTGTTATCAGGGGGATCATGATACGGATGTCATTCTTCAGGTCAAAACGCCCCAGAGACATCTTGAACGAGATCAAATGGCGCGGCTATCCCATGCATGAATGCACGGTCCATTATCTGCACCGCGGCGCGCCCGGTAACACGCGGACCGTCCGGGGGTCTGCGATCGCACGTCTCGGGCATTCGTTCTTTGAGATCGAAGATGGTGTCAGCATCCCGTACCACCGGATACGCATGATCGAGTACAGAGACGAGGTTGTTTATCGCAAAAACCATGGTTCGGGTCGATCTGCCTGATAGCCAGAGTCGCGGGTAATGTTAATTATGATGCGTGCCATAATTATACAACAGTTGGGCGTACGGGTGGTCGAGTGAAGAAGATACGACTGGAAAAATTAAAAAAATTGAAGGTGTCAGAGAAGCTGAAGACTCCATTAGAGATATCAAGAAAAACGATACTGATTCTCGTGCTGATAGTTGCAGCCTCCGCGATTCTTGGATACAGCATAAAGGCGCGTATATCGCAGCAAAACGGATGTAACGATCATTTAGCCCCGACTCCAGAGGCTACCCGCTCATCGGTCTGGGATGTGTTCGAGGATGAAGAACAGAACCAGTCTCTGTCCGAACAGATTGAAGAAGCTTTGAAACCGGCAGAACATTTGGATCTGGCAGAACCCGAGCCGACCACTGCCCAGCACCAGCCACAGTCGCAGTCAGATACCGCCAGTCTCGCAGATCCTGCAGGCCATGAACCAGCGATGCTTGAGAGCGATTTTGTGTGGTTTGGCACCGACAGCAAGCATGCGAGTTGCTATGACGCAGAGACTGGTGTGTGGCTCGTCTATGAATCGAGCATTAGCGAGGTTGCGCAGATGCCGCAGGACGACGAAAATCTGGTGTACGGAGTCTTTGATAACCAGACAGCGTACCATTACGATTCCACAGAGATGCGCTTCCAGCCTGCAGTCACCCAGCCACAGCATGAGATCTGGCTGCTGATGTGCAGCAGCACACATTCCACAGATCAGTTGTATCTATATCAACTAAATAATACAACCGGCACATGGGTCAAGCATACAAAACAGGGCAGCAGCACCCCGCTTGGCAGTGGACGTGTTTGGTTTGATCAAAGCGGGGTTGCTTGTTACAATAGGGTGCTCAACATAGAGCCAACGATCCGTATCACAGACGAGCACTTTTCCTGCGCTGTAAAGGGCGGCATACCGCCGATCGACTACGACTGGACATCAGACATTCAAGGAATCATCGGGGATGCGGGATCGTTTGATATGGATATGGCAGGCGGCGTCCACAACATCACGCTCGTGGTAACCGATGCAAGCGGTGCCAGCGCCGGGACAACGGTGGCACGAACGTTCACCTGAGGGTTTCTCAAGGCAGATTGGTTTTTTGCCTCAAGTTGTACACCCTGAAGCCCCCTCAACGCCACCTCGATCTCCTGAAAACCGGATTAGAAATTAAAATAGGAGCATGAGCATTTTTTCTCAACATAACTACAATTTCATAGTCTTTGACAGATATCGTACCCGGTGTATC
>DTYY01000066.1 GCA_012961645.1 Methanosarcinales archaeon
TACGTTTCCTGGGTATTTTCGACTCGACCAGAAAAAATTAAAAAGTGTCTCTGTAGCGACCAAAAACCCCTTCTTAAACCAGATGTTACCCGAAAACCTCAAGAGGGCAAATGGTCTCAGGAATGTGCTGGTGCACGAATATAACGGGATAGACGACCTGCTTGCTTTCGAGAGTGTGCGGGAGTTTTGCCATCATTCCGGGTATTTGGCTCAATGGTGAGAGAATGGTTGAAGAATCGCTGAAAAGGCAGATCTCAAAGGATTTCGATTTCTTAAAGAGCCACCTGCAGGGAATTCTACTGTTTGGTTCATACAATGATGATAGTTATACCATCTGTTCTGATATGGTCATCTGTCTGGTTGCAGGAACAAGGAACGTGAAGGAAATATTCAATATGTTCCTTGTAGAGAATGTAACAGAAAAATATGACATAAAAATCTTTGAAACGCTTCCGCTTTACATGAAAGAGGAGGTGATTTAAAACGCAATCGTTGTGTGGGCAGATGATGCGCCTGAGCTGTCTTATTATCTCTACAGATGGCGCCGTCTGATCGATGATCAGCTACTGATCAGGCAAAAGACGACGGTATGAGGTTTGATAACCGTATATATCGCGGCGGCTAAAACCCTAAAACCTGATGTCGCTCGGGTAGCCGTGAAATCGCAAGAGGAGCATACGAACATGTCCAAGGTTCCAAATGAATGGGTAGCCTATGATGTGAGCCTTTCTACCCTAACAAACAAACACTCTTCGCCGCGATGAACTCCCGCACCAGCCGTGCTCCAAGCATCGCACTCTCCCCGTGGTCGTAGCCCGGATTTACCTCGACGATGTCCAGACCGCACGTGTATGGCGCGGCAAGTCTTATTGCAGCACGCACATCCCGGGGGCTAAGCCCAAATGGCTCAGGATTGCCGACGCCGGGCGCATACGCCGGATCGATCACATCAGCATCGATGGATAGATAGATCTGCTCGCAGCCTCGATCAAATAGCGCATCGAGCGCTTCCCTGACCACAGACCCCATCCCTGCGTCGTTCACCTCGTCGGCAGAGTGCCACAAAATCCCCTCCGTCCTTGCGTATGCGTATTCCTCTGCTGAACCGCTCCGCACGCCGATTAAAACGCATTTATCGGTCAGATCATCGATTATATTTCTTGAAACGCAGGCATGAGACTGCTCCACTCCGAGATATTCGTCACGCAGATCAAGATGCGCATCAAGGATTATCATCCCGTAATCAGAGCCCGGACCATCGAATGTCCCGGTAAAAGCCCTGGCACAGCCATAAGTCAGTGTATGCTCGCCACCAAGTGCAATCGGGATCTTGTTATCTCGCAGGATCATCGCGGTAACATCGCAGACCCTGTGCAGCATCTCACCGGTGCGGACGTCAAGATCGATATCGCCGAGGTCATGAATGCGCAGATCGGTCAGATCAACATCTAAAGAATCGTTGTATGTCTCAAAGTTGTAACTTGCCCTGCGCATGGCATCTGGTGCCTCGCGGCTACCGTATCGAAATGACGAGGTGGCATCGAAAGGCACGCCAAATATCACAAAGTCTGCATCTTTATAACCGGAGGTCGCATCAGCGAAGACACGCTCTCTGAACATCATTGCATATCATATCATCGCATATCGAGCCGCATCTTGCCCAGTGCGGTGATATATGTGACGTCCTTTCCCTCGACAACGCGATTCCGGAACTCCTCAGGGATCGGGAGCTCAAATGTAGAGTAGTCAGCCATATCCATCAACTGTGCAACGTCGCCTGCAATCGAGAGGACCTGTGCGGTCTTCCGTTCGACGATCGGTACGAATATCTTGGCTGATACCGGCTGCACAAGCGAACGCTTCTGCCCGTCAAAAAGTCCGATGGTATCGACCCTTGCTTTGGCAGATCCGTGTTTTCCGGGCTTCGATTTTGAAATAGACTTGATCACGCATACTTCATCATCGATGATCACATATCTGCCTTCTTTGAGATTTCTAACTTCGGTCTGTTCCTTCATGGTATGTCTCCTTACATCTCCTTTGGTCGTTGGTCATGAATCCGCGGCGGTATACTTAAAATTATGCCGTCAAACTCATACAAACGGGTGTTGTGAAGAAGGGTTTGGTGGCGCCATCATCATGCTCGGTGATGAATGGTTCATTTCAGTACTTTCCCGGTTTCGATATACCATAGATATAGATCCAGCTCTGCCAGATTCATGCTCGATTTTTCGGCAATTTTCCAAAGCAAACCTTCAATCTCTATGTATTTCGTTTTTGTGAGCGTTTTTGGTTTTTCAATCAACCCACACCTTGCTAAAAGATCGATTATATGAAAATCCACGATCGCTGATTTTTTGTAGCCAATATTCCTGAGAAAATGGCTTGCCTCTTTATAGCCGATCCCTTTTATATTTTTGACCAGCCACTCTCTGGATTCGTATTCGTTGTCGAAGGACTCAACGATCTCTTTTAATGAATCTTTGTATCTTCTCGCCTCAACGATATATTTCGCCCTGATGTTGGGGTAGCGATAGCCGAGTTCCTTCAATTTATCTGCCAACTGTGACTCAAAAAGAGTCAAAAATCCATCGTCTATCGTTTCCTGAATTTTTATGCTCTTTTCAGCGGTGAAATTGGCGGTTAAAATGCAGAAGCAGAGCTCCTTAAAAATTTCACCGCATGGTTTCTTGCAGGTCTCCTCAAACTCCTTTATACGAGCATCTACCAGAGCGATCACCCCTGCATCATCCCTCTTCAGACGTTCGATGGTTTTCAGCAGGTTGTCCATGGTCATAGCTACAGTATTGCTCTGACTCTTTGTAAGGAGAGTTGCTGATCAGCCGATCGATTCAGTGGTGTATGTAAACGTTTCGAACGGTAAAATCGCATTCGGTGAGATCGATATGTTGGAAGCATTCCCGGATTCTGGTCGGATTTCGAAATTGGCAAACTCTTTTAGTGCACCAGTGTCAACTACATCACACGTGATGAAGGAGATCAGTAACAAAAGGTTCGTGGTATACTTTACCCTGACAGTTCTGTATGCGACGCTCATCTTCTACCTCTCCTCGCAGTCACATCTCCCGCATGCAGCATCAGAGATAGAGGACCTGCTGCACAAAATCCTCACGAGTGTCGGTGCCCAGTATTTTCACATGTTTAAATTTATAATAAAATACTCCGATAAACTCGAACATTTCATGCTATTCTTCGTATTCGGTATTCTCCTGCGCCTCACAGCGTCCCACTCAAGATACTTTTCCATCAAGAATAACGCGATGCTGCTTGCCATTGCGGTGGGCATCGGATATGGAGCACTCGATGAGGTGCACCAGATCTTTGTGCCGATGAGGTCTCCGAGCGTCTACGACCTTTTCGCGGACGCAGCCGGCATAATATGCTCCCAGATATTCTTTGCGATCGGAGTATGGATGTATGCAAGGCTACAGAACTCCCGGAACCGCCAGGATGATCGTGATCGCTCCGAGTGCGATGCAAAAGAGAGAGAAGTTCACGCGCTCAGCGAATCTGATCAGAACATCCATCGTTATGTAGCCGGCGATGAAAGATGTGACGAGCATGACGAGGATGTTGACCGGTTGTACCTCTGAGATCGATCCGATGTCGAGCAGCATTGCGCCAAGAACGACTGGGACGCTTATGAGAAAAGAGATCGCAAGGGCGGATTTCTGTTCGACATTCCGCAACAAAAGAGTGGTGATCGTTACCCCAGACCTCGATATCCCGGGGAGGATCGCAAAACCCTGCACAAGCCCGGTGATGATCAGATCTTTGGTTGTGATCTCCTCGCGTGTCCGGTGCGCGCTCCTGCGCGATGGCAGGCTGAGTATGATCCCGGTGAGGATGAGCATGACGCCGATTATGAGGGTTGCACCCTCGCCAGAGTTAAACGAGTGTTTGAGGGCAAGATAGCAGGGGATGCCTGTTATGCCGCTACATGTAGCAGTTACAGCAAGAATCCTCAAGATCCCGGAATTCGGGTTTAAGATCGCTAAAAACTCTTCTCTAAACTTCATCAGGACGGCGAACATCGTCCCGAGGTGAAGAAAGATCGCAAGTGATATTGTGTCCTCGGGGGATATGTTGATATGCCTGATCATGAAGAGTATCGATTGCCCCTCACTGGAAACTGGCAGCCACTCGGTTATGCCCTGGATGATGCCGAGCGCCGCCGCTTGAATCGCGTCCATGCCTGTCCATTCTTTTGGTCTTCTCACTTGAAATACATACCGAAATGGCGTATACCGCTGGCGATGGTATTCAGCACTCTGTCTGAATGTTTGTGATCATCACATAACTGTAACATTATGCTATATTTTTAGTGTAATTTGAGACAGACCAACAGACTTATATATGATGTGATGGTATTGATCCAATCATGAGATCGGTTAGTATGGTCAATATTGGCGCAAATCCTCGCATAGGAAAGTTCGTGGTACTTGGAGAAGACCCGGCAGACTTAGACGGCATGCTTGTGGTTGGCGATTACGCGGTCATCAGATCGCACTCGGTGATCTATCGTGACGTCGTCATCGGAAAGAATCTGCGTACCGGGCACGGTGTACTGATCAGGGAAGGTACGAAAATCGGCGACGACGTGCTTATAGGCACCGGAACGATTATTGATGGGCATACCAGCATAGGAAGCCATGTAAGCATACAGAGCAGGGCGTACATCCCGACAAACACCATAATCGAAGATTACGTCTTTGTCGGTCCGTGTGCAGTGCTCACCAACGACAAATATCCGATACGAAAGGATTATGAACTGCGTGGACCCACTCTGCAGAGAGGTGCCAGCATCGGCGCAAACGCCATAATCCTCCCTGACGTGGAGATCGGGGAGGGCGCAATGGTGGCTGCCGGCGCATGTGTCACAAGAGATGTGCCCGACTGGAAACTGGCGATCGGATGCCCGGCAAGAATTACAGATCTGCCAGAGGATATGCAGGTGCAGAATGCGATTGTATGACGAGATGACGTGATATCATGATTCCCATTGCAAAACCGATGATCGGATCTGTTGAGATCGAGTCTGTGGCAGAGGCGATGAAATCGGGCGGACTGGCGCAGGGACCCCGGGTGCAGTCATTCGAGGAGCGTTTCGCAGGTTACATCGGCGTTTCTCATGCAGTTGCGTTAAGTTCGGGAACCGCGGCGCTGCATGTGGCGCTCCTTGCGCACGGCATCGGAGAGGGCGACGAGGTTGTGACAACGCCGTTCTCGTTCATCGCAACAGCAAACGCGGTGCTCTTCACCGGAGCAAGACCGGTCTTTGCAGACATCGGCAAGGATTACAACATCGATCCCGGAGAGATTCTGCA
>DTYY01000067.1 GCA_012961645.1 Methanosarcinales archaeon
ATTTCGTCGAGTACTTTCTTCAAGTCAGCCCTTGCGCTGTTAAGTAACAAAATTCTATCTGCTATCGCTTCGTTTTTCATGCTTGCAAAGTACAGGGCTGCGATCCTGCCCGCTCCTTCGCCAGATGCGATCAAACTCCATTTTGTGTAATCATCCGAACTTACTGGTGCTGCAGCCATCATGCAACATTATGATTTGATGATACTTGAATATATGGAACAAAACAATAAGATTTAAGTAGATTGTCAGGATTCATCATTTAACTTCAGGAGGCGTAACGATGGCAGACGAATTCCCGTTTGAGTTATCCCCGATGTTTGAAGGGGAAAGAATCAGAAAAGACGACGTGTACATCGAACTTGCAGGACCGAAGAGCAAGGGCTTTGAGCTGGTGCGTGCTGCAGAGATGGACGAGATTGAGGACGGCGGGTTCACCCTGATCGGACCAGACATCTCTGAGATGGCAGAGGGTGACAAGTATCCTTTCGCAATGATCTACCGGATCGCGGGCAGTGCGGTTGAACCGGACCTTGAAGCGATCGTTGAACGCCGAAACCATGATTTTCAAAACTATATAAACGGTCTTATGCATCTGAATCAGCGGTACGATATCTGGCTTCGCATCGGCAAGGATGCTGTAGCGAAGGGACTTGATTCATTCGAACCCATCGCAAAGGCGACCATGATGCTTTTTAAGAACGAACTGCCGTTCATCGAGAAGATGGATGCACTCTATATCACAGACTCAGAAGAGATCGAAAAACGGTTACCTGAAGTAAAGACGATATACGAGGCAAGGGATGCCAGAACACGCGATCTGCATGACGAGGATGTGGATTTGTTCTATGGATGTACGCTCTGCCAGTCATTCGCCCCGACAAACGTCTGCATCGTGACCCCTGACCGTGTCTCGCTCTGCGGCGCGATCAACTGGTTCGACGGGAGAGCGGCTGCAAAGGTCGATCCCGAAGGTCCGCAGTTCGCAATCGAGAAAGGAGAGTGCATCGATCCGATAAGCGGCGAGTATGCGGGGGTCAACGAGTCGGCAGCCTCGCTATCACAGGGCGAGTATTCCCGCATCAAGCTGCACTCATTCTTTGAGTATCCGCACACATCATGCGGCTGCTTCGAGGTCGTTGGCTTTTACATCCCTGAACTTGATGTAATCGCCTGGGTGGACCGTGACTATGCAAACCCCGCTCCAAACGGACTCACATTCGCAAACATGGCTGGGCAGACCGGTGGCGGAAAGCAGATCGTCGGTTTCCTCGGTATCGGGATCAATTATTTCAGGTCTCCGAAGTTCATCGCTGCGGATGGCGGCTGGAACAGGGTTGGCTGGATGCCAAAACAACTCAAAGACCGGGTACTCGACGATATCCCAGCCGATATCGTGGATGCGATCGCAACCGAGGAGGATGCAAACGATCTTGACTCATTGAAGGCATTTTTGATCGAGAAGAACCATCCGATCGTTTCACAATGGGAGGCGAAAGAGGCAGAGAAGAAAAAGGAGAAGGGGGCGAAGAAACGGGACGCTCCTGCCGCGGTGGTGCCGGATGTGATGTCTGCAGGTGTGCCTGTTATGCCGCCACCTGCCGGGTTTGTCGGGTCTGCCAGATCTGGTGGTGGGGTTAAGTTGGTACTGAAGAATGCCAAGATCACCATCGGTCGCGTGGTTGTGAAGAGAGTTGAGGACGAAGATTGAGTCCAGCAGCAGGTTAAAATCGCGATAGTAGCCATCGATGTGACAAAGCCGGTGGCATAACGGGTTGGAGTGACGAACACGGTGAAAGGCTTAAGAGATCGCTTGCTTTGAAGAATGCAAGTGACCTGGACAAATTGGTCACACTGTTATCGCAGAAACCAAAAAAGACGCTATTTTGGTCTTTTGCGGGAAAGTTCGTTTTGTGATTGGTTGCAAGGCAGGCTCGCCGATTTCACGCGTGGATCTGTATCACATTTTCGAGCGGAGGTGCTCTCAACAATCAAAAGTTTTAAATGTATTGTAATACTTAATCATAACAAACTGTGATATTCAGGTTTATAGTATTATAATATGGAGGATATTTGCTAATGAGCGTGAAAAGCGTTGTAAGATCATACTGGGACCTAAGGAGCCAGACTTATGATAGAACCGTGCATAAATCAGAGAACGGGGCAAAAAACTTCTGGAAGGATGCGCTGAGAGACACGATCAGGATGGATAGAAACTTGAACATCCTTGACGTCGGGACCGGCACCGGATTTCTGGCTCTCATTTTTGCAGAAATGGGTCATAAAGTGACAGGAATTGACATATCCAGATGCATGCTTGAAAAATCCCGCAACAAAGCTGATAAATTGAGATTAGCCGTTGATTTTATGCATGGCGATGCCGAAAACCTGCCTTTTGAAGATGAAACCTTCGATATCGTTGTTAACAGGTATCTACTCTGGACAATGCCAGATCCGGAACATGCTATCGATGAATGGAGCCGCGTTGTGAAGTCAGGTGGAAAACTCGTGCTGATCGATGGTAAGTGGCACGATTCCACGATAGACATGCGTCTTCGTAGGCTTTTTAACAAAATGAAAGCTCTTATAACGGAAAAACGAAATCCACTGATCTTTGAGAGATATTACTATAATATTAGGTGTAAATTACCACTTTTTGTTGGCAGCACGCCGGAAGATGTGGCAGATCTATTCACAGGAGTTGGTTTGAGGAATGTATCTGTAGACCACCTCGAAAGACTGAGAGAATTTGAGAATAAACCCTCACTTTTCCTCGCGCTCGGTGAAAAATGACGCCAGAACCTCGATCGGATCATTCGGGCACGGTCAGGAAGACGACGGTATTGTTGACAGGAGGCGTGGGTCTGACCCTCTGGCACTCTTTGAACCGTTCGGGTAGTTCATAGCGAGAAAACGTGTCCAGAATCCGTCTGAGCCCTTTTTCATAGATGCGGTAGGATATCTTTGTCCCTGCGGGCAGCAACTCTGCCAGGTGATCAAAGATCTCCTTCTTTGGTTCAGCCTGAGCAGCCACCATAATCAGTTCAGGCATCTCTTTCATGGGCAGCATCAGATGGTTCCCCTCGATTATCCTGATCCGTTCAGAAAGCTCCAGTCTCTCAAGCACCCTTCTCGAAAGTTCTGCCCTCTCTGGTTCCTGTTCGACCCCTATCCCTCCGAGACCATGCTGGCGGCAGAGGACTATGAGACTTAAGGGAAGCGGTCCACTTCCAAGAAAGACGACAGAGTCGCCCGCTTTGAGTCTGGCTCCCTCGTATTCGGTTCTGGCAAGCTGGATATAGTTGGGGATGTAGGTGAAGCTTTCGAGAGCAGCCCATGGATCGCTGCTATTCAGTATGGATTCTGCCTCGCGGGTCTCAAGTTCTGCTGTATACCTGCTTCTGAAAGCGGTGATGGCATCGAATGCAGAATTGAGTCCGGAGTTGGAGAGAATCGCTTCTGCAGTCCCATTGCTTATATCCAGTGCGATCAGGCAGATCGGAAGAGCAC
>DTYY01000068.1 GCA_012961645.1 Methanosarcinales archaeon
ACGCTGATACCGATGGGTCCTGCGCTCATCGGCTTGTCCGCAGGAAACATCCAGCAGCTTGCAGCAAATCTGGTGATCGCATTTTCAACCACGGTTCTCGGTCTTCTGGCAGGAGGTGTGGCTTACTGCATCCTCCTCGTCAAGAAGAAGTGGTATACGCAGGATCTGAGTGACATGGAGTATGTTGTGGAGGTATTGAAGTGAGAAATCCTCGAAAACGGATCATTCTGGATGATGACGAGGATCCACTCTCTGGTGTCGCAAATCTCTTCGATGTTGCGATGGTCTTTGCAGTCGCGCTGCTTGTTGCACTCGTAGTTTCCTACAACGTGCCAGAACTCCTTGATGCTGATGCAAGCGTCACAATCGTCAAGAATCCAGGAGATCCGAACATGCAGGTGATCATCAAGGATAAGGAGACGATAAAGGTGATGAATATGACCGATCGGATCGCTGGCGGTCAGGGAAGCAAGATCGGGACTGCATACCGGCTGGAAACCGGGGAAGTGGTCTATATGCCCGAGAATGGGACCGGGGGACAGCCCTGACTGCTGCCATAGGGCGCTATCCAGAATAGAGTCACGGACTCCGCAATGAATTGCGAAGCATCATCACCGATTTTCATACACCCCTAAACCGTCATAATCCCGCCCCAAATTTCACACCATCCCAGCATCCATTTTCCCAATAATCGCCATCTATAGGCAGTGCCGATCTTCGAATATACAGTCCATATATCTGACGATTAAATTTTTGATAGTTTCTATCCTAAAATGACAACCTCACAAAAACACGAACAAATCCTCACCAAAAAACCACGCTTTGAGGCATCATCAACGAATATTTAGAACAACTCCCAAAAATTAACTAGAAAATTACTTATACTATAAGCGTCATTATCTTATACTAATGACAGAAACAGATATCGCCCAATACTTCGCCAATCCGACAAGTCCGGATCATAAAAAATACGAGGTGCTACGAGCGATATTTTTGGAAAATATCCCAAAAAAAGAAGCGGGTGAGAAGTTTGGGTATGCTGAATACAGCGTTTCGGCAATAATAAGAGACTTCAAACAGGGCAAATTAATATTTTTCTCACCAAAACAAAGCGGTCCGAAAGAGAGGAGAACACCTACGGAAATACAAGACAAAATAGTGATCCTGCGCAAGAAAAATCTATCTTCAGAGGATATACGCATTGAACTAACTGCAGAAGGTATACAAATAGGACAGAAAACCATAGAGAGGATACTTAAGGACGAAGGTTTTGCAAAACTACCTCGAAGAACAAACAGGGCGAGAGGACTTACAAAGAAGAAAACAACGATACCTGAAAGGTCTGTCCGGATTGATTTTAGTAAAATCGGCAAAGAAAAGTTTCATTGCAAGAACGCGGGATTATTTCTGTTCATACCATATTTAGAAAGGCTCAATCTGTATGAAATATTACAAAACTCGCAATTTCCTGAAACATCGGAACTCAGCAAGCTTAATTACGTTCTATCCATTTTAGCGTTGAAATGCATAGGAAAAGAGCGATTGTCACAGATAAACGATCTTTCGGTGGACAGAGGTTTGGGTCTCTTTGCAGGGTTGAATGTTCTGCCAAAGTCCACTGCAATGTCCACATATTCCCATTCCATCGGTAAAGAAGCTATAGATTCATTCCAGAATACTTTTGTTAAAAATTTAAACCGGATGGACAAATCTTATTTTTCAGGAGAGACGATCAATCTGGATTTCCATACCATCCCGCATTTTGGCGAGGATCCTCCTCTCAACAATAACTGGAGCGGCGCGCGAAATAAAGCCTTGAAGAGCGCTCTTGCGTTCATTGCACAGGACGGTGATTCAAAACTTATCAGCTATATAAATGCAGACATCAAAAAGGAAGATGAATCACTGGAAATTCTGAATTTTGTTGACTTTTGGGTTGGACTCAGAGGAGTCGTGAAAGAAACTCTCGTATTCGACTCCCGTTTGACGAATTACGATGTTTTAGAGAAGTTTAACGATGACGACATCAAGTTTATGACACTCAGAAGACGCGGAGCTAAATTGATAGAGAATGCCTTCTCGATCCCTTCTAATGAATGGAAACAGATCAAAATGAATATACCAAAGCGTAAATATAATAAATTCAAAGTATTTGAACATACCATCCATCTCCGAAAGGACGGTGCCGCCGTTAGGGAGATTATAATCAAGGATCATGGAAGAGAGAAACCTACATTTCTCGTCACCAACAACTTTGATTTTCCGGTTGAGACCTGCGTCGAGCTATATGCAAGAAGATGGCGGATCGAAAATAAGATTGCAGAGCTTGTGAAGTTTTTCAGCCTGAATTCACTCAGTTCTCCGATAATGATCAGAATATACATGGATGCGATGCTGACAATGGTTGCAGATACCTGTTATCGGTTGTTTGCCCGAGATATAACTAAATTTGAAGACGCCACCCCACAGACCATTTTTTCAAAATTTGTCGATACGCCAGGTACGATATCTATCAACGGCAATGAAATTGTGGTTATGCTGAGAAAAAATGCTCATGCTCCTATTTTGATTTCTAATCCGGTTTTCAGGAGATCTTATGAAGTACCATGGCTGGATAATATTAATTTGAGATATATCTGGAAGTGATTATGTGTATGGAATTGTGACGGTTAAACAGCCTGCGAAAATCGGTGATTATACTGTATCGAACCTTAGACATATGAACTCATTCGGTTTTAATTTTGGGGAGTTCTCGAATGATCTTGAAAGCACTGCAGATGGGATATTTCGCAGAGCTGTTCCGCCCCTGTGTCCGGAATGTGGTGTGCTGATGAACCGGAACGGCTATAACACGTACTCTAAAAAGTACCTCGGTAGCATCAAGATGGGGCGGTATCTCTGTCCCTGTTGCGGTAAACCTCTCGAAGAAGACCGTAGTTTCTGGGAGGCACTGAAAAATAGTTTTTTTGGAGTTATGAATGTATTTTATCAGCAATTGAGGTTTTATAACGTGGCATATCAGGGCATATCCGATGTAATGAAACTTGTGTTCCCCCGAGGGAAGACCACGATCTATAATGAGTTTATGGAATCGGTAGAGAAAACATATATTCCACCTGTAGAAGATGTTCTAATTGTTCACTACGACGAACAACATCTAAAAATAGGTGGAACACAGAAATTTCGCCTAACATTGCTTGATGATGCCACGGGTCGCCCAATCGCGGATGAACTTTACGACAACAAAGATTCGGAGACCATCAAAGCTTTTCTTGGTGAGTATCTCAATCCTGACAGCTGCATATTCATTGTAACCGATCTCGCTCCAGGTTATCCCGGGATCTTCGATGAACTTTTTGGTGATAACGTGGTTCATCAGTTATGTCTCTTGCATCTGAACAAGCTTATAGCCGGCGATTTTCCGAGAAACGCAACTATTAGGCAAGAATTGATGAAATATCGGCTGTTAAACATCTTTTACAACAGAGATGCGGAAATCAAGATGTTGGAGGAGATGGCAGCAGAGGAAAAGCGGTTAATTGAGCAGAATGACCAGAAGAACTACGAAGCATGGCTCAAAGAGAAAATAGCTGATTTCAGGATATTTTTACACGATCAAGAGCTGAGCAGGAGACGCAAAGAGAAAAATCTGGAACAGAGACCATATCAAGAGGCTTTGGAGATATTCACCGCATTGATGGCAGAGATAGAGTCTTTTGAAGAGTCTGTGCAGAAACGGCTGAAAATGATTGAGAAGAACTGGAAAGGACTTACCGCATTCTATTTCGTAGAAGGGGCACCTGCCACAAACAATCTGGTTGAGAACTATTACGGGACGAGTCTGAAGATGCATCATAAGAAGCAGTTCAGAACCGAAAACGGACTGAAGAACCAGATAAAACTCTCATCGATGAAAAGGGCCGGGATACTGGGTAAGTGCAAGGACACTATTTTAAGTGCGTTTTCGAGATTTATACCATTCTTAAGTCCTGGGTAAATGCCATTCGACGGCTCAAAAGTTGCGGGCATGCCGCAATTCCTTATTAGCTGTTGCTATCTGCTCTTTTCTTCGAAATGAACTATTTTTATGACTTTTGTGTAGTTTTGTGTGAGCGGTGCGCGGATTATGATGGAAAGTCGATGTGAAATCCGTCATGAAATGGTTTTACCACCTGCAACATGGTGAAAATGATGTGAGACTGAGGTACAATGTTTGGCTATCACTGGATTTCCGAACAGTGCCCGCAAGTCCCGTATAGAACCGATCTTCGAGCGTAAGGTATGTATCGGCTTGGAGATATGGTTTATCAGAGAGCGCGGCATCCAGAAGTTCTGCAAAATATAATATGACAATTTGCTAAATTAAACCAGCGCCCCCAGTCCCATGATGCGGCGTTTGCAGCTTTCTCAAAATAGATCGTGGAATCATCAAAACGTTTCAATCCCATATAAGAGATAGCTATGAGCGTATAAACTTAGGAAATGTCAGTATAATCTTCCGGGATCTTCTTAAAGGTCTTGATCGCCTTTTTAAACTTATTGCGTTCCACGAATCGTGCACCTTTATCAAATCGTTTTGGGAAGTGGGAGAAAGCCGTACCCTCAAACCAGGCGTGCGTCAAGCATCTCTCTAACCCTCCCGCAGGTCACGACCGGTATCGTCTTCAGTTCAGAGGGATCGACACATCCACAGAGAAACATCGCGATCTCAAGTTCTGTGATCATGCGTGATAGCCGACCGATCACCACGTCCACACCCTCCATCGCAGGTGCAACCAGTGGCAGCGCAGTCCCTGCAAGCGATGCACCAAGCGCAAGCGATTTCGCAACATCGATTCCTGTGCGCACGCCGCCCGTCGCAATGATCGGCACACCACATCCCAAGCATTCGACAAGCGCCACCACGGTCGGTATCCCCCAGTCCCAGAACAGCCTTCCGAGATGCTCGGATACGGCATCTCCGCGACTTACGGCTCGATAATACTCGACACCTGCCCAGCTCGTGCCGCCTGCTCCGCCGACATCGATGGCATCCACGCCCGCATCCACGAGCGCCACCGCCGTTTCACGAGATATACCGGCTCCAGTCTCTTTTGCGATAACAGGGACCGAAATCGCATCGCACACGTCTTTTATTGCGCTTAAGCATCCGCTTGCATGCGTGCAGCCTTCCGGTTGCACCGCTTCCTGCAGAAAGTTGAGGTGGATTGCGATCGCGTCAGCATCGATCATCTCGATCGCACGTTCCACGCCAGAAATGCCGAATTCTGCCAGCTGGACCACACCGATGTTGGCATAGACAAAAGCATTCGGTGCACAATCCCGCACCACACGAAACGTCTCCTCTTGCTTCTGATCCTCGATTGCAGCCCGCTGACTCCCGACTCCAATGCCGATTCCAAGGTGTTCGGCTGCGAGTGCAAGCGTTCTGTTGATCTTGTATGTGTCAGGATGTCCGCCTGTCATCGATGCGATCAGAACCGGAGAATCCAGCCGTTTGTTGAATAACTCAGTAGAAAGATCGATATCGTCCTTATCGATCTCAGGGAGTGCACAGTGGATCAGATGTATATCATCAAACCCTGCCGAGATGTGTGCTTCGACCGACTTATCAGCGCATATCTGCAGGTGCTCGATCTTCCGCTGGGATGTGGTCATCGATGGTGATATTGGTTTTGGGATATTAATAACCCTCTCCCACTGGCAGGTTCTGGTCGGGCTGCTTTGCGCTTAGAGACCAAAAACCAAAGATTGATAGAGGCTCATGCCACCCTACGTAACTGATAACATGATTATCGTACGCAGATTCCAGCCAGCGGATTTTTCCGGCGTGATTACGATCGAACGTGAACAATTCGACGAACACGATCCATATCTGTATATGAGTCTGTATGAATTTAATGAAGATACTTTCTTTGTCGCAGATCATCTTGGCGAGGTGGTCGGGTTCGTGGTAGGAGTGATGTCGATAGGGGAAGAGGGGGCATACGGGCGTGTCTTCTCGATTGCGGTGCGTGAAGCATACCAGGGGCTCGGTATCGGAACGCAACTGATGAAACACGTCATTGACGCGCTATACCGGAAGAATATCGACGATATCATGCTTGAAGTCAGAAAACACAACTTTCGTGCCGTGCAGTTCTATCAGCGGCTCGGATTCGTGATAGATAGGGTCGATGCCGGTTATTACAGCGATGGAGAGGATGCAGTCGTTATGAGACATCGTAGGTGGATGTTATGATCGTGATAAAAATCGGTGGCAGTCTGATTGGAACCGCTCGTAATCTGGTAAGTTTGCTTCACGAATACGCATTAAATGAAGGCGGACGTATCCTGATCGTCCCGGGTGGGGGCGTATTTGCAGATACCGTGCGAACAGCAAGCAGTGTGTACGGCATATCAGACGAAGCCGCTCACTGGATGGCGGTTCTTGCCATGGATCAGTATGCACACTACCTGACCGATGGTACGCCTGCGAGATTGATCACAGGCATCATAGACCCCTCTTCGATCAGAACCGGCGCATCGGTCATTCTGGTCTATGATCTGCTGAGGAGATCCGACAGCGTAAGCGGAATTGCGCACACATGGAATGCGACATCAGACACGATCGCGGGCTGGATTGCATCGCAGTTGGATGCGACATTCATAAAAGCAACGGATGTGGAAGGGCTGCTTCGAGACGGGGAGCAAATTTCAGAGATCACGGCATCAGAGTTGCTAACAATGGGCGAAACCTGCGTTGACCCCGAGTTACCAGGACTTTTGCTTTCGAGATCCCTGAACTGCCGGGTTGTGAACGGAAATGACCCCGATCGTGTCATCGATGCGATCAGAGGCGTCCCCAGAGGTACGCTGATCAGTGGTCGGTGATCTGATCATTACTCTGATCAGGAAATCTGGAAAAATCGCGTTTTGCATGCCTCATCCACGATCTTACGCATCACTTCCCGCACCGGAACGCCTGTGAGGCGTGCAATCCTCTTCGCATCCTCAAATTCGGCTGATATATTCAGGATATTTCCGTAATCGTCGGTTGCGATCTTGATCGCAGCTTTCCATTCTCTGCTACCGATCTCAACATCGATCGAGGTGACTTTCCGCTTTGCGATCAATCTGTGTCTGGTTGGCGATATACGCACGCCAAGCGAACCCGTTTCTTCGATGATCCGGCGGGCGATCCGTGCTGAATCGCCTGATTTTGCGATCACCTGAATCAGATGCCCGCTCCGCCCCTTTTTCATCGTCGCAGGGATCACAATCGCGTCATGCGCCCCCATCGTGATCAGTTCCTC
The DNA here is from genome assembly GCA_012961645.1 of Methanosarcinales archaeon. GTDB lineage: Archaea > Halobacteriota > Methanosarcinia > Methanosarcinales > Methanogasteraceae > Methanogaster_D. The sequence goes on from DTYY01000068.1 coordinate 7,296, forward strand.
GATCAGGCTGCCAAGCACCTCTCCAGTCACGTCATCGACAGATGTTTCGAGCACCTCGATATCTTCCCGCAGAAGTCCGGCATCCTCGCACAGGATGGCACGCAAGACGTTTGGAATCTCGAGATCCGCCTTTCCCGCGCCATGTCCAGCACGGATTGCGGCACACCCGGAAGTCCCACCGAGACCTGTCTCAGGGCGTGCCAGATGTGCAAGAATCGCAGCACCAGTCGGTGTCAGCAACTCGTGTTCGATGCCCCCATATCTCCACAAAAGCCCAGAACCGCAGAGTATCTCAAGCGTCGCAGGCGCTGGCACCGGAAGTGTTCCATGTGCGGTCTTCGTATACCCACTGCCGGTCATGATCGGTCTGCAGAAGATCGCGTCTGG
>DTYY01000069.1 GCA_012961645.1 Methanosarcinales archaeon
CAGTTGAAAGGATGTCATTGTAATTTACGAATCTTTATATTGGAATAATAAGATATAAATTGTATTTACTTTATTGATTCTATTGGATTATTTTCTTAAGGTAGTGGCATTGGACTCATGACCCTCACTGTTATAGAGTTCATCCTTCCGGCATCCAATCGCTCTCATCAGGTCGCCATTGCGCGATCATGGATGCCACCCCATCGACTGCCATTGAGGTTCACCCTGCTTCATGCACATAGACCTCGCAGTACTCATCGCCATGACTCAATAGTTTCCTGACCTCGAGTTCTGCCATGCCCCGAAAAGCGCAATGCATAGCTCCGCGGAATATTCCGCGGCAGACATGGCATGCATCGACATCCTTGGCAAGTGGGCACTTGTATACTGTGTAGTGTGCAGTGCTGCCACTCACATCCCACTCTGACTCACGCCCAGGTATCTTGTCGATACGCACGAGAGCGTCCCTGAACTTATCGGCAGTCCATATCGAGCCATACTGTTTCTCATAAGCAGATATGACACGCCTTCCCACCCGCCTTCCGAAGACCCGCGTATGCCTGTCAGGATCGATCCCCCGCTCCTTCATAAACGCCGATAGCTCTCGCAGCGGCTCATCAAAGATATCCTTGATACCGACATGCTCAAGCAATTCAAGGATCTTTACCTCGACCTCGGGGCGGTGCTTCAGTGTGATCACGTTGCTGGTCATCTGAAAATCGTAATTGAGCCCTGCTGCCTCAAGCATGCAGAGCATGATGTTCTTCAGCTTCTCGACAGCCCGCATCGTCCGGTAGCCATGATGGATCGTTATGTCCTCACCATCGATGTCCATCCGGTTTACGATGCGTGAGGTCTCGGAGACATGCTTCAGATCGAGCAGTACCTCCTGCAGTGGCACATCAGATGAGAGTTTCGCACAGAGACACTCAGAGGTCATGATCGCCCGTGGTGTCTTGCCGATCAGGAGATCCTCATAGAACTTCCGGTGCAGCGCGACGATCTCATAGTTCGCCGCGCTGTACTCACGGATCAATGATCTCCAGAATTCTGGTTTTGCATGCAGCTCTTTGATCGTCTCTTGCATACAGCCTATATTCTTTAGAAGATCGGTATATGCTTCATTTGAGCTTGCTTTCTGTTCAAAATCGATCTTGAGCGTGTCGAGGTGCGAGCGCATCTCTGTGATTCCGAGCGAAAAGGATGTTAGATATGACCCGATGATTCCCGCGAGAAACTGCCGCTTATCATGATCTATCCCTTTGATCTCCACATGGACGCTCGATGGACTCTGATCATCATCTGCTGTCATGCTTATCAGCGCATCCCAGTAAAGACCTGTGCAGAGATTTCGCATCGCTTCCTCGAATTCCGAGATGGTCGTCACGTTCGATGGATCAAAAACATGATCCAGAACCTCTTTTTCGATGATAAGGTCTTTCGTCTGCGTAAGCATGTAATCGAACATCGGTTTGGGGACGATAGCCTGATCCTCACGTATCTCCCGGAGCGTTGCGATCAGAAACGTGGCATCCTTGACACTGCCATAATATTGCAGGGCGACATCGGTGAGGTCGATGGCATCCCGTATCGCAGCACTTAGGTTGCCTTTGTGTTTCTCGAGGAGCGGCTCTATCTTCTTCAGATGTTCGTCCTCGAGCGCGATGTGTTTTCTAAGTACCATATATAATCCAAATGTGGTTTGCAATATAAAAAGTCTTGTGGATAACACGATATTTTTAATGAGTAACATACTGCGGTCAGTGTGTAATAAACCCACTACATCGAGAGTGGTGGGCAACTATCCCACAATTCTCACACCTATCCGGCACCCGGTATCAACAGACTGCTTGCAATGTGTGGTTTTTGCTACCTATTGTCATCTAAAAGACATTGCCTCGATTTTTGGTATCAATCGAATATATACTGGTGACATTACAGAGGGGAGAATCGAGAGAGACACGATAGATGTGCGCAGGCGAATGACCGCGCGGATGTCCTCTCAATGAACCGAAAACAAGGAGATGCAAGAAAAATGAGAAGAATTCAACTCTTGCTCGACGGCTCAGAATCCTCTGAGGTCGCGGCAAAACACGCAATAAAGATGGCATCAAAGTACGATGCAGAGATTAAGCCTGTCAAGGTCGTCGATACCCGCAGATTCAGAACGCCAAAGGTCATTGAAACAATGAGGGCAGAGATGGACAGGTATCTAGAGGACCTCGCAGAGATGGCGCAGGGATGCTGTGACGTAACGATCGGTGCTGCGAAGACGATCACAGCGAATCCTGTCAGGGACGTCCTTGCAGAAACAAAGTCGAGCGGATGCGACCTGATCGTTCTGGGTGCTTCCGGATACACGCGTGGCACCACCAGCGATATCGGAGCAGCAGTTCTCAGAGAGACGAAGAAGGATGTGCTTCTTGTGCGAGATCGACTGGAGAACGATCGGTTCTATCGAAAGATTCTTATGCCGACACTGGAGTCTGATAACGTGCCGAAGTATGCGGCAGAGATTGCAGGGCTCTTCAACGCCGACCTCGTGGGATGTAGTGTCGTGAACACCACAGATGTGGTACAGAGTGAGCGCATCGTGTATCTTCCAGAAGCTGCAACAGGGCGACGCCACCTTGGCGAGCGTGTCACGCTCTCTGAGACTGCGGTGGACATGAAGAGACAGGTACTCCTCGATCGTGCAGCGAAGAGAATGGACAATCTGCTTGGACCTGCACGTAGTATGGGAATTCGCACAGAGTCGGTGGTACTCGATGGCAAACCTCTGGAGAAGATCCCATCGTTTGCAGCAGAAGGGGGATTTGATCTGGTGATGATCGAGTACCGGAACAGAGGCAGATTCTCACGGATACTATCAGGAAATCTGCCAGAAGATATCGCAGCGAGAGCACCATGCTCGGTATTTGCGGTAAAAGCGAGCTAAGTTATGTTAATAATGGGTGATTGAAATGACAAGAAGACTACAACTACTGGTAGACAGCGCGACAGATTCGGATGCTACAGCCAAGCACGCTGTGGTAATGGCTGATCATCTGGATGCCGCGCTTGTGGCAACCGAGATCAGGAACACACGTTGGTTCGATTCCGCCAGGAAAACTGAAGCTGCAAGACATCAGTTTCAGGATAAATTTGCAAGAATCAGTGACATGGCAGCGGATCACGGTGTCGAGATAATGGATGTGAGGCAGAAAGCGGTCGGCGACCGACCGAAGGATATTCTGAGGCTGGCGCATGACATCAACCCGAATGTACTCATATCGGGTGCGCGTGGCGGCGTCACGACAGGACAGGGGCTCAGCGACCGTGCAGCAGGGCTCTTCAACCTCTCGAAGTACAATCTGCTCCTTGTTAAGGACCTGAATCACGACACCGGTGAGTATAAGAGGATCCTTGTCTCGGCAGACAGTCCGATCAACATCTCGGATTGTGCA